>CAMODS010000001.1 GCA_946611525.1 uncultured Lachnospiraceae bacterium
TTACATGCGCCATTCGAGGCGACCGGGGACCAGCCCCGGGCAATAGATGAATTAGTTGAGGGTTTCAAGCGGGGCAACCAGTTTGAAACCCTTCTTGGCGTGACGGGGAGTGGCAAGACCTTTACCATGGCCAATGTCATAGCAAAGCTCAACAAGCCCACCCTCATCATTAGTCACAACAAGACTTTGGCGGGACAGCTTTACTCTGAGATGAAGGAGTTTTTTCCGGAAAATGCTGTAGAGTATTTTGTCTCCTACTACGATTACTATCAGCCGGAGGCCTATGTGCCCCAGACAGATACGTATATCGCAAAGGACTCTGCCATCAATGATGAGATAGACAAGCTCAGACTTTCTGCCACTGCATCCATGTCTGAAAGAAAAGATGTGATAATCGTTTCATCCGTTTCCTGTATCTACGGTATTGGATCCCCTGATGATTATGAAAACATGATGATATCCCTGCGCCCCGGAATGGAGATGGACAGGGATGATGTGATCCATGCCCTTATTGATATGCAGTACACCAGAAACGACATGGATTTTACCCGCGGTACCTTTAGAGTCAGGGGAGATGTGCTGGATATCATCCCCGCAAACGTATCTGACTATGCTTACAGGATCGAGTTTTTCGGGGACGAGATCGACCGCATAGTCGAGACGGACATCGTAACCGGGAAGGCCAGACGTGAGATGAACCATGCAGCCATTTTTCCCGCATCCCATTACGTGGTTCCCCAGGATCGCATAAAGGCGGCCTGCGAGACCATTGAGGAGGAACTGAAAGAGCGGGTGCAGTACTTCAAGTCCGAGGATAAGCTGATCGAGGCACAGCGTATCTCGGAGCGCACGAATTTTGATGTGGAGATGCTTCGTGAGACGGGATTTTGCAGCGGCATAGAAAACTACACCAGACATCTGAATCCTAAACAAAAGCCCGGCGAGCCCCCTGCCACGCTGATGGATTATTTCGGAGATGACTATCTCCTTATCATAGATGAGTCGCATATGACGGTGCCCCAGGTCAGGGGAATGTATTTTGGTGACAGGTCCAGAAAGAGCACTTTGGTGGACTATGGTTTCAGGCTGCCCTCTGCCCTTGACAACAGGCCCTTGAATTTTGATGAGTGGGAGATGAAGCTGGATCAGGTGCTTTTTGTATCTGCCACTCCTGCGGAGTATGAAGAGGAGCATGAGCTTTTGCGCGCAGAGCAGGTGATCCGTCCTACCGGTCTTTTGGATCCGGATGTGGACGTGCGACCGGTGGAGGGCCAGATAGATGACCTGGTGGCGGAGATAAAAAAGGAAACCGCCGACCATAACAAGGTGATGATCACCACCCTTACCAAGAGGATGGCAGAGGATCTTACCACCTATATGCAGGAACTGGGGATCAGGGTAAAGTATCTCCACAGCGACATTGATACCCTTGAAAGAGCAGAGATAATAAGGGATCTGAGACTGGATGTCTTTGATGTTTTGGTGGGCATAAACCTTTTGAGAGAGGGACTTGATATTCCGGAGATCACACTGGTTGCCATTTTGGATGCGGACAAGGAGGGTTTTTTACGCTCGGAGCGTTCACTGATACAGACCATAGGTCGTGCAGCGAGAAACTCAAAGGGACACGTGATAATGTACGCGGATACAATGACCGAGTCCATGGAAAAGGCTATCACCGAAACAAAGAGGAGACGTGCCATCCAGGAGGCATACAATGAAGAGCATGGTATTACTCCCACCACCATAGAGAAAAAGGTGAGAGAGGTGATCGCCATATCCAAGGCTGTGGCAAAGGATGAAATGTCCGATGGCAAGGCACCCGAGGAGATGAACGAAAAGGAGCTTAAAGAGCTGATCAAAAAGGTACGTTCAAAGATGGAAAAGGCAGCCACGGATCTCAACTTTGAGCTTGCCGCCGAATACCGCGACAGGATGGTGGAGCTTAAGAACATGCTGCTTGAGATGCAGGCATAAAAATGTTTTGGCAAAACATGGCAATTGGTGTAGAATAATAGGATAGCGAATATCTATAACAACCTGTGCTGTAACGTAAAGGGGGAACAACATGGATGAAGAATTGATCTATCTCGGTAATATCAAAAGGACTATTCTGGTAGTAGATGATGAGGAGATAAACAGGGAGATCCTCGGCGGCATTTTGGAGGATCATTATGATGTCCTTTATGCGGCTGACGGAGATGAGGCTCTTTCTGTTATCAACGAAAAAGGTCCGCTCCTTTCTCTGGTGCTTTTGGATCTTATCATGCCAACGGTGGATGGATTCGCAGTCATGGAGGAGATGCAAAATGATATCATCAGCAGGAATATTCCTGTTATCGTCCTTACCTCCGAGGAGTCTGCCGAGATCGAGAGCTTAAAAAAGGGGGCAGCGGATTTCATCAAAAAGCCCTACGACATGCCCGAAAAGATCATAGCCAGGGTAAAGCGTATCATTGCTCTTTTTGAGGACAGGATGATCATCCAGTCCACTGAGCGTGATGAGCTTACCAACCTTTTGACAAAGAGCTATTTTTATGAATATGCGTCACTCCAGGACAAGTTCCATCCCGACCGCAGGATGGATGCGGTGGTTGTAAATATCAATCATTTCCAACTGTTTAACGAGCTTTACGGGATGCATGAGGGTGACAGGGTGCTTACCACTATCGCCGGAGCCATAAAGGATTTTACTGAGGAAAATGACGGCATAGCCGGACGCAGCGAGGGGGATATTTTTTATTTGTATATTCCTCACCGCGACAGCTACGAGGATCTGTCTGAGGCCATCAGGCTGGCAGTTACACGTGATTTCAGGATCCACAATGTTCAGGTGCGCCTGGGCATAAACGATTCTATTGATGATGACATGCGTATAGAGATGGCTTTTGACCGGGCCAGGATGGCCGGCAACACCATCAGGACAGACTACAGCAGGACCATAGCATATTATGATGACAAGATGCGCAAGCAGCGCGTGTTTGAGGAGAGGCTGATACAGGATATCGCAGACGGCATAGCCAGAAACCAGTTCATGGTTTTGTTCCAGCCCAAGTTTGACATCAGAGGAGAAAAGCCAAAGCTGGTTGGGGCAGAGGCCTTGGTGCGCTGGGATCATCCGGAGTTGGGTCTTGTGTCTCCCGGCAGTTTCATTTCACTATTTGAGGAGAACGGCCTGATACGTTTGGTGGATGATTATGTATGGCGGGCAGCTGCCATGCAGATCAAAGAATGGAAAGACAAATACGGCGTCTCCATTCCCGTATCCGTAAATGTATCCAGGATAGATATTCAGGATGATGGCATCGTGGACAATCTTTTGGAGATAGTAAAAGATGCGGGCATAGATCCCTCGGAGCTTCATCTTGAGATCACCGAGTCTGCCTATGCTTCGGATACCCGTCAGCTGGTAGAGGTGGTGGAGCAGTTCAGAAAGCATGGCTTCAAGATCGAGATGGATGATTTCGGAGCGGGCTATTCATCCCTCAACATGCTTACATCCCTGCCCATCGATGTATTGAAGGTAGACATGAGATTTATCAGCGGAGTCAACGATGACGCGAAGAACCACCGCATGATGGAGCTTATCATGGACATCGCGGAGTTTTTGGATGTACCGGTGGTGGCAGAAGGTGTCGAGGAAGAGGAGCAGTATGCTACCCTAAAGGATATGGGCTGCGAGATGATACAGGGCTACTATTTCTCCAAGCCGGTACCGGCGGATGACATTTGTAATTTTATAGATTAAGATCCTTCGGGCTGCGCCCTCAGGATGACAAGGGAGAGAAGGAATCCCGCTCGGCAAATCATGAAATGATTCGCCGAGATTCCCGTTGTCATTCTGAGCGAAGCGAAGAATCTTTAGGAGGACAATGTATGATCACAATAGACGCGCTACGCGCATATGGTGCCAATGTTGACGAGGGCATTGCCCGCTGTGCCGGCAAGGAGGAGCTCTATCTCAAGCTGGTGGGGCGCATCCCTGATGACAAAGGTTTTGGAGCACTTCGGGATGCCGTCGAAAGCGGCAATCTGGATGCGGCCTTTGAGTATGCCCATGGTCTAAAGGGCGTTCTGGCAAATCTGTCACTGACTCCCATGCTTGAGCCGGTGTCCAGGATCACTGAGTCTCTTCGCGCAAAGGAGGACAGGGATTACAGTGCCGATCTAAATGAAATGGCGGAGGCAAAAGTTAAGTTCGATGAGCTTTTCACGTAAAGTAGAGGAACCAAAGAAAAAATTACCAATGACAAAAAAGAGATTTATGGTTTATTTCCGGGATTTCTGGATCATCATTCTCGGAGCTACCATAGTCTCTTTTGCTGTGAAGTACCTTTTTGACCCGGCGGGGATGGTTACCGGAGGGGTATCCGGCCTGGCTATTGTCATAAGGTATCTGTCCGAGCACTACCTGCCCTTTGTCATACCCCTCTGGGTCAGCAACCTGGTGCTAAATATACCTATTTTTCTTTTTGCATGGTGGACTGAGGGCTTCAAGAGGATAGTTCGTACCGGACTGGGATTTACGGTCATGACGGTGGAGCTTTATCTTTTCCCTGACTATACCTTTGTGGCGGACAATATGCTTTTGACGTCTCTTTACGGAGGCATATGCTTTGGTGTGGGTACGGGGCTTTTGCTTATGGCCAAAGCTACCACCGGAGGCACGGATATGCTGGGCAATTCCCTGTCAAAGTACCTAAGGTCTATCAGTGTAGGACACCTGATAGAGGTTCTTGACGGGGCCATAGTGGTTGTGGGTGCTTTTGTATTCAGCATCGAGCACACTCTTTATGCCATCATTTCGGTATTTATCATGGGCCGTGTGACGGACTACATCCTCGACCGGGGTAAAAAGGCCAAGATCACTCTTATCATTTCCCAGAAGCCGGATGAGATCACCCGGGAGATACTCTCGGAGATGGACAGGGGAGTTACCAGTATCCAGGGTATGGGAGAATACACCGGCGAGAGCCGCAAGGTACTTATCTGTATATGTACCAGACGTGACGTTCCCATGATAAAGGACATCATAAAAGAACACGATCCCAAGGCGTTTTTCATAGTCGGAAACATATCCGAAGCCATGGGTGAAGGTTTCGTAGAAAAATGGATGTAAGTATTTATTTTTGAGAGACAGTGTAGTACAATATCAGCAATGAGGTCGCTTAGGCGGCACCACGGAAATATAATGATTGGAGGGTTAGTACAATGGTTTCATTAATCGTAGGAGCAAAGGGAAAGGGCAAGACAAAGCATCTTTTATCAAAGGCCACAGAGCTTCAGAAGGATCTCAAGGGGAGCATGGTCTATATTGATAAAAACAACAAGCATATGTATGATCTTGACTCAAAGGTTCGTCTCATTGACATGTCCGAATTTTCAATGTCATCCACAGATGAGTTCTTAGGTTTTATCTGCGGAGTTATTTCACAAAACAATGATATAGAGGAGATACTTTTAGACAGCTTCCTGGATAATGCACTTATCGACAGCGATGAGGAGATCGCCACAGCTATCGACAAGATCGACAAGTATTCCAACAAGTATGATGTCAACTTTGTTATCAGCATCTCCAGAAACAAGGACGAGCTGCCCAGAAAGCTTCAGGATAAGGTAATCGTATCTCTGTGATAGGGAGCTTTTTTTGGAGAGTCTTGTATTCACAATAGTCATGCCGTCCTACGGGGTGGAGGCTTATATAAGGGATGCCATTGAGGATGTGCTGCACCAGTCCTATCGCAGATGGGAGCTTATCGTTGTAGATGATGCTTCCCCGGATCGCACCGGAGCCATTGCAGAGGAATGTGCCGCCAATGATACCCGTATCAGGGTCATAAGACAGCAGAGCAATAAGGGGGTATCTGCTGCGAGGAACCTGGGACTGTCAGAGGCCAAAGGCGAGTACATACTGTTTCTGGATCCCGATGACCGTTATGACAGCGAGCTTTTGATGTCCATCTACCAAAAGCTGATGGATGAAAAGGTTGATGTGGTGATCTATGGACATACCGAGGACTACCTGAATGCCAACGGTGAATGTGAGTACACCAGAGATTTTTTCCTTCCCACACAGTTTGTGAACGACAAGCGAGTCATCAGGCATCTGGTGATAGAGCTTGAGGAGATGACCATGTATGGTTATCCCTGGAACAAGGCGTTTTCGGTATCCTATTTGAGAGACATGGGAGTCACTTTTCCGGATATCGAGCACATAGAGGACATTTTGTTCAACGTGGATGCTTTCAAGCATGTCCACAGTCTGCAGCTCATATCTGACAGACTGTATCACTACATCAACAGGGTACAGGATGACAGCCGGGCTACAAGAAAGGTTTTGACGGAGTACTTCGAGCTGCAAAAGATCAGGATCAATGCCATCCGGGATCAGCAGGAGAGATGGGGGACAGTGGATGACAGGATGTATACGGTACTGTCATCGGAGTATTTCAGATCCATGTTTTCGATGATGGAGAGAGGGATCCGACAGGGACGGTCCAAGTCGGACATACTTGCAGAAGCAGAGTCTGAGCGCTCCACGGAGATGTTCGGAGTGCTTTCCAGATATTTAGGAGAGGGTAGCAGGACAGTCAGGTTTTTATATACTCCACTCGCCAGAGGCAATTTTAAAAAGGCTTACAGCCGTGCCCGCCTGGTGTCGTGGATCAGGGAGAACTTCCCGTTTATGTTTGCAAAGCTAAAGCAGGCCAGATAGGAGGCGGACATGACAGAAGAAGGTTTTTTGATATTCTTTGGGATCCTTGTCTTATTAGTGATCATATTTGCTGTGGTTGTGGTAGTTGCCACAGTGGCAAGTTCCGTGGCAGCCATAGTTCAGGATGAGGATGCTTCCAATAATGAATAGTAAAGCGGGGTCTTCACATTCTGATGTGGAGGCCCTTTTTTTCAACATGAGCGGGGAATTCTGCCGCACCATGCGAAGCTTCCGTCTGTCATCCTGATCGAAGCGAAGGATCTTTCATATAAGGAAAAACCATGGAAATAAAAGTATTAGTTGCAGCCCACAAGCCCTGCAGACTGCCAAAGGATCCCATGTACGTGCCCATTCAGGTGGGGGCGGTGGGGAAGCCCTCCATAGAGGGAATCGGTCTAAGGGACGATACGGGGGACAATATTTCAGAAAAAAATCCATATTACTGTGAGCTTACCGGACACTACTATGCCTGGAAGAATCTTTCGGCGGATGCGGTAGGGTTGGTGCACTATCGCAGATTTTTATCTGTGGCTCCCTGGATAAAGCGGGCATTTTCAAAAGACAGGATGGAACTGGTGCTAAAAAGAGGAGAGGCCGAAAAGCTTTTGGAACGCTATGACGCCATTGTTCCGGCGAGACGCAGATATTTTATCGAGAGCCTTTACAGTCACTACATCCATACCATAGGTATCGACCACCTGGTCATGGCCAGGGAGATCATCGCTAAAAGCTGTCCGGAGTATATCCCATATGTGGATGAGGCCTACAGCAATACCTGGGGCTATATGTTCAATATGATGATCATTAAAAAGGAATACTATGACGACTATCTTTCCTTTTTGTTTCCGGTGCTTTTTGCACTGGAGGAAAAAATAGACACGGATGTGCTGTCGGACTTTCACAAGCGCCTTTATGGCAGGGTGTCCGAGGTGCTTTTCAATGCCTGGGTGATGAAGGCAAAAAAGGACGGTATGAGACTTAAGGAGGTGGCATACATGCCCCTTGACAGAGAGAACTGGATCAAAAAGGGCAGTGCATTTTTAATGGCTAAGTTTGCCCACAAAAAATATGAGGAGAGCTTTTAGATGAAGATATCTTTTATCACGCCCTTTTATGATGGCAATAAATATATGCCAAAGTATCAGGAAATGATGGGGAAAAATGAAGAAAAGCTCAAGGCTTCAAATAAGGTGGACGGTACCGATCTGTCCATGGAGGTGATCCTGGTAAACGACAGTCCCGGGATTGCCATAAGGCTTTCCGGTATATATGCAGGCAGGGAAAACTGGCATATTATAACAAATGAAAAAAACTCCGGTATCCACGCATCGAGGGTTGCCGGGCTTAAGGCCGCAACGGGAGATGTGATCTGTTTTTTGGACCAGGACGACAGGATAAAGCCGGAGGCTGCTTTTGAGTTTCTTTTGGCGGCGGGGCGCCACCCTTATCATGTGATAGTTGCAAACGGTGATTTTGAGACTGGAAATGAACTGCACCGCATATACCGTACAGAGGCTCACAAGGCAATGGTGGGTGATCTGTCTGCCTATATCAGGGTGGGTACCCAGATCATATCTCCGGGTCAATGCGCCATTCCCCGGTCGGTGATACCGGAGTTCTGGTGCGAAAATATCCTGGGGAGAAACGGTGCAGACGACTATTTTTTGTGGCTTTTGCTTTTGGGCCAGGGTATAGGCTTTTTCTATCTGGACAGGAATCTCTATATCCACTCATATACCGGAGACAACCTGTCAGCGGATACCAAAGTGACGGATGATTCCACCTATGAGTTTATTGATCTCTTAAAGAATAGCAGCTTTCTATCCGATGACGAGCAAAAAAAGCTGAGACGGATGATAAGCTATAAGGCTGAATTCCGCAGGTCGGGCATATTTAAAAAGATGGGCCTTACTCTAAAGAACATGGATATATTTACAGCAAACCTGCTGTATAAGCTTCGCACGAAAACCCCTTACGGGTATAACAGGTGATATGAAAACAGCGATCCTTTTGGCTACCTACAACAGCAAAGAGTATATCGGCGAGATGACGGCATCCCTTTTAAATCAGTCGGATGGGGACTTTGTCTGCTACGTACATGATGACGGTTCCGCAGACGGTACGGTTGATATCGTAAAGGAGCTGGCATCATCGCATCCCGACCGCTTTGTGATCCTGGAGGACGGCAGATCCCATCTGGGAGCAAAGGGCAACTTTATGCACCTTTTAAGATCCGTGGAAGCGGATGTTTATTTTTTTGCAGATGCCGATGATGTGTGGATGAAGGACAAGGTAAAAAGGTCAAAGGATGCACTTTTTGAACTCATGGATTCATGCGGCAATGATGTGCCCTGTGCGGTATTCTGTGATATGAAGGTAACGGACGAGAAGCTGGGTGTTACCCATGAGTCTTTTATCAGATCCATAGACCGTGATCCTTCGTACCACAGCTATCAGGAGATCATCATGGATAATCCCGCCGCGGGCTGCAGCATGTGCTTTAACCGTGCATGCAGGGATATGGCGGTTTTTGCGGCTGTGCCTGAGGGGGAAAAACTTTATAAAAAAACAGAGGAGCTGGTGGAAATGCATGATGCATGGGTGCTTTTTACAGCGTCTCTTTTGGGAAGAGTGGAGGCCATAGATGAGCCTCTGGTCTACTACAGGCAGCATGGCGATAATGAGATGGGAGCCAGGCAGGAGTCTGTGAGCCAAAAGGCGGGACGTAATGTGGGAGGTGCTATTGCCGGAGATCTGGCTTCAAAAAAGAAGGCCTACTACGACAATGCAAAAAACCTGGCAAGGGCCGGGCTTTTGCTACAGGGTATAGACGAAGATAAAAGAAGGGTGCTAAAGGGCTTTGTGGGATTGGATAAAATATCAAAGCCTGCCCGCATATTCTTTTTGAAAAATAACGGTTTCAGGCGAAAAAAACGGTCACTGTGGATTTGGCTATGGGCCTGATTTGTGATATAATACTTGGGTTATTTTTATAGAAAGCACGAGGTTATCTTATGAAGGAGCTTGCAAAAACCTACGATCCGAAAGGGATGGAGGATCAGATTTATAAAAACTGGGAGGAAAAGGGATATTTCCACGCTGCTGTGGATCGCAGCAAAAAGCCCTTTACCATTGTGATGCCGCCCCCCAATATCACGGGACAGCTTCATATGGGTCACGCCCTGGACAATACCATGCAGGACATTTTGATCCGTTACAAGAGGATGCAGGGCTACAATGCTTTATGGCAGCCGGGTACGGATCATGCAGCCATCTCCACTGAGGTAAAGGTCATCGAGAACCTGAAGTCCCAGGGTATCAGCAAGGACGAGCTGGGCCGAGAGGGCTTTTTGGAAAAGTGCTGGGAGTGGCGCAGGGAATACGGTGGACGTATCGTGAAGCAGCTAAAAAAGATCGGTTCCTCAGCAGACTGGGAGCGCGAGCGCTTTACCATGGATGAGGGCTGCTCCGAGGCTGTTGAAGAGGTCTTTGTAAAGCTCTACGAAAAGGGCTATATATACAAGGGAGAAAAGATCATAAACTGGTGTCCCGTTTGTCAGACCTCCATTTCCGATGCAGAGGTTGAGTACGAGGACCAGCATGGTCATTTCTGGCATATCAACTATCCCGTGGCCGGCGAGGAGGGGCGCTTTGTGCAGATAGCTACCACCCGTCCTGAGACTATGCTGGGCGATACTGCGTTGGCGGTCCATCCCGATGATGAGAGATACAAGGATATTGTCGGGAAAAATGTGATCCTGCCTTTGGTGGGTCGCGAGATCCCCATTGTTGCAGACGAGTATGTTGACATGGAGTTTGGTACCGGAGTGGTAAAGATAACGCCGGCACATGACCCCAATGACTTTGAGGTGGGTAAGCGTCATGACCTGCCCATCATAAATGTATTAAATGACGATGCCACCATCAATGAAAACGGCGGCAAGTATGCGGGCATGGATCGTTATGAGGCCAGAAAGCTTATCGTCTCAGAACTCGAGGAGCAGGGCCTTTTGGTAAAGGTGGAGGATCACGATCACAATGTAGGTACCCATGACCGCTGCCACACTACGGTAGAGCCCATGGTAAAGCCCCAGTGGTTTGTGGCTATGTCAGAACTGGCAAAGCCGGCTATCGCCGCTATTGAAAAGGGTGAGCTGAAGTTCGTGCCCGAGCGTTTTGACAAGACATATCTTCACTGGCTTGAAAATATCCGTGACTGGTGCATCAGCCGCCAGCTTTGGTGGGGACACCGCATCCCTGCATATTACTGCGATGAATGTGGTGAGATAGTAGTGGCACGATCAAAGGATGCTCCCGACGTATGCCCCAAGTGTGGCTGCACTCACATGCACCAGGATGAGGACAATCTGGATACCTGGTTTTCTTCTGCGCTTTGGCCCTTCTCTACTCTGGGATGGCCCAAAAGCACTGAGGAGCTGGATTACTTCTATCCCACTGATGTACTGGTGACAGGCTACGATATCATCTTTTTCTGGGTGGTTCGAATGGTATTTTCAGGCTATGAGCACACCGGGAAGTCACCCTTCCACACTGTATTGATACACGGACTGATCCGTGATGATCAGGGACGCAAGATGTCAAAGTCCCTGGGCAATGGTATCGATCCCCTTGAGGTCATTGACAAGTACGGTGCCGATGCTCTTAGGCTTACACTTATAACGGGTAATGCACCCGGAAACGATATGCGCTTCTACTGGGAGCGTGTTGAAAACAGCAGGAATTTTGCCAATAAGGTATGGAACGCATCCAGATTCATCATGATGCACCTGGAAGCCTTTGACGGCAAGGATCCCGGACTGGATGCCCTGTATCCCGAGGACAGATGGATACTTTCGCTGGTCAACACCGTGGCCCGTGATGTGACCGAGAACATGGACAAGTTTGAACTGGGTATAGCAGTCCAAAAAGTATATGATTTCATCTGGGACGAGTTCTGCGACTGGTATATCGAGATCGTAAAGCCCAGACTTTACGCAAAGGCAGAGGATCCGAAGAGTGCCAATGCAGCACTTTGGACACTTAATACGGTGCTTACAAATGCACTCAAGCTTTTGCATCCCTATATGCCTTTTGTAACTGAGGCAATATTTACATCGCTTCATCCCGAGGAGGAGTCCATCATGATCTCCGACTGGCCCGTGTACAGAGAGGACTGGCACTTTGCGGCAGAGGAGAGCGAGCTTGATCACGCCAAGGATCTGGTGCGCGGCATGAGAAATCTCCGCACCGATATGGACGTGCCTCCTTCCAAAAAGGCAAAGCTTTTTGTTACATCAGCCAAGGCAGATGTAAGGGATATTTTTGAAAAGGTAAAACACACGTATATGGGACTCGCCGGTGCCACCGAGGTTGTGGTACAGGAGGGCGATGCGGGTATCCCCGGGGATGCGGTTTCCTTTGTAATACCGGATGCGGTGGTATATGTACCGCTTGAGGATCTGGTGGACAAGGCAAAGGAGACAGAGAGGCTTACAAAGGAGCGTGACAGACTGGCCAAGGAGCTGGCGAGATCAAAGGGTATGCTCTCAAATGAAAAGTTCCTCTCCAAGGCTCCCGCAGAAAAGGTTGCCGAGGAAAAGGAAAAGCAGAAAAAATACGAGTCAATGATGGCAGATGTAGAAGCAAGACTTGCAGCCATGAAAAACTAATGAGAGAGGTGGTAATCATGAAAGATGAAGAACTTTTAAAAATGTGTGACCACACTTTACTGAAGGTGGACTCCACCTGGGATCAGGTGAGACAGCTCATTGATGAGGGCATCGAGTACGGATGCGCATCCGTATGCATCCCGGCATCATTTGTGGCTGTGGCTTCAGAGTATATCCGCGATGCCGGATCTGAGCTTCCGGTATGCACGGTCATCGGCTTCCCCAACGGATACAGTACCACCGCCACAAAGTGTTTCGAGGCGCATGATGCTGTGGAAAAGGGTGCTTCGGAGATCGACATGGTGATCAATGTAGGCTGGGTAAAGGAAGGCAGATACGACTTTGTGCTTGACGAGATCAATGCGGTTAAGGAGGCCTGTGATGGCAGACTTTTAAAGGTTATCATCGAGACCTGCCTTCTTACAGATGAGGAGATAGTGGAGATGTGTAATGTGGTGTCCGAGTCGGATGCTGACTTTATAAAGACCTCCACCGGTTTCTCTACCGAGGGTGCAACCTTCCATGCGGTGGAGCTTATGGCAAAGAACATGACAAACGGCAAAAAGATCAAGGCTGCAGGTGGCATCACCACCGTTGATGATGCCATAAAGTTTGCAGAACTTGGAGCAGATCGTCTGGGTACCAGCCGTCTGGTAAAGCTTTTGAAAGGATGAGTATGACTATAGATCAACCCACTATCGACCACATGGTGTTTTTGGCAAAGGGTATGACAGAGCGTTCCTATGCTCCCTATTCCCATTTCCATGTGGGTGCGGCGCTTTTATGTGACGACGGAGCCATCTATACCGGATGCAATATTGAAAATGCATCCTATGGCGCCACCAACTGTGCTGAGCGCACGGCGGTCTTTAAGGCAGTAAGCGAAGGCTATCATCATTTTTCGGCCATAGCCATTGCCGGCGGTCCCGAGGGAGTCATCGGTGATGCCTGCCCTCCCTGCGGTATCTGCCGACAGGTGCTTTCGGAGTTTTGTGACTCCGATATGCCGGTTTATCTTGCAAAGGCTGACGGCTACGACGAGTACACCCTTGGCGACCTTTTGCCACTGACATTTGATCTTTTGGAGTAATTGTATGATAGATTTTGAAGAGGAATTAAAGAATTTCACAAAGAGCATCGAGGTGGAGGACGCTGAGGACGCCATCCAGAGCCGTGACCTGACAGACATGATCGACATCCTAAAAGAGATCACCATGGAAAGGAAGCGTAAGGGATGAACTGTTACGTATGCAACATGGTGGTGGACCGCGAGGATGTATGCCCTGTCTGCGGCGCTGACGTGAGGGCATACCGCCACATTATAAGAGCTTGTGATGAGGCCTACAATGACGGACTGCGCCGTGCCAAAATGCGGGATCTGTCAGGAGCCATCGAGAGTTTGAACCGTGCGCTTCGCTTCAACAAGCGTCACACGGATTCCCGAAACCTTTTGGGACTTGTGTACTACGAGTTTGGTGAGCCGGTGCTGGCTATGAGGGAGTGGGTTATCAGTAAAAACTTTTCTCCGCAGAACAACCGTGCCGATCTCTATCTTGACAAGATAGCCCACGGCAGCGGTGCACTAAAGCAGTTGGATGTGACGGTGAAAAAGTACAACCAGGCCATCGAGTACTGCCATCAGGGCAACCGGGATCTGGCAAAGATCCAGCTTAAAAAGGTTATCACCATGAACCCTAAGATGGTAAGAGCCCGACAGCTTTTGGCACTTTTGCATATGCAGGACGGGGAATGGGAGCAGGCCAGAAAGGAACTCCATGCGGCAGGCAAGATAGACATGTCAAATCCCCGCACCATAGAATACATGCAGGAGGTCCGCTCAGTCCTTAACAGTGACGAGAAAAAGAAAAAGAAGAAAAAGCAGCCCCGCCCCACATCAGTTGATTTCAGGGACAACGTCGAGACGGCGGCACTTCCCAGGCAGACGCTGGTGGAGACCATTGACAATATGAAGGGCGGCATTTTTAATATTTTGATCGGAGGCCTTATAGGGCTTTTGGTAACGGTATTTTTAGTGGTACCCACAGTCAGGCAGAATGCCAATTCCACTGCGGCCAACGCTTTGGTATCCGCCAATGAGGAGGCGGCAGGTAACGCCAGTGACATCGTGGCACTAAATGCCCAGATCGAAGATCTGAATAAAAGACTTGAAAAGTATGAGGGACAGTCCGACATCAAGGGCTCTTATGAGCAGCTGATGAAGGCGCTGTCAATGATGAACTCCGAGGAGCCGGATGCCAGGGTTGCGGCAACCGAGCTTTCCAAGGTCAACAAGAGCCTTTTGGAGAATGAGGGCAAGAGGACGTACGATGCGCTTTCTTCCATAGTGGAGGGCGCAGTGGCGGATCAGTATTTCAATGAAGGCGAGGAGGCCTTCAACGAAAAGGACTATCCAAAAGCCATAGAGGCATACCGCGAGGTGATCAAGGCTGACAAGACGTATGGCGAAGGCCAGGCCATGTTTAATCTTGCCAGAAGCTACCAGTTGTCCGAGGACTTCGAAAAGGCGATGAAGTATTATAATAAGGTGATAGAGCTTTTCCCTGACAGGCGCATAGCGGGTCAGGCCAGATATCGTATCGGCCAGATCCCAGAGGAGTACAGAAATGTCGAGGAACAGTAAATGGAAAAGTATGATGTAACAGGAATGAGCTGCGCTGCGTGCGTGGCTCATGTTGAAAAAGCGGTAAGGACGGTTCCGGGAGTGGACAATGTGACGGTAAACCTCCTTACCAACTCCATGGTGGTGGAGGGCGATGCCGATGCCGGGAGGATATGCAGTGCCGTGGAAAAGGCGGGTTATCATGCAAGCCCGACGGGAAACTCCGGACAGAGTGATGATCCCGCAGACAGAGATCTTTCCGACAGGGAGACACCACAGATGATCAGACGGCTGATACTGTCAGTCGTTTTTTTGCTACCCCTCATGTATGTGTCCATGGGACATATGATGTGGGACTGGCCGCTGCCGGAGTTTTTACGTGACAATCACATTGGCATGGGTATATATGAGATGCTTTTTGCCATTGTGGTGATGTTTATAAACCGCAAGTTTTTCATAAGTGGCATAAACGGAGCCATACACAAGGCTCCCAATATGGACACCTTGGTGGCACTGGGATCGGGAGTTTCCTTTGGCTACAGCGTGGTGATCCTTTTTGCCATGACCTATGCAGCTTCGCAAAATGACAGTGAAGCGGTCATGGGATATATGCATGAGTTTTACTTTGAATCTGCAGCCATGATCCTTACGCTCATTACTGTGGGAAAGACCTTAGAGGCATATTCAAAGGGTCGGACCACTGATGCCATAAAGGGGCTTTTGGAACTGGCTCCCAAAATGGCAACGGTAAGACGTGACGGCAAGGAAGTGGTCATACCGGCAGCTCAGGTAAAGGTGGGAGATGTTTTTATAGTCAGAGCCGGCGGAGCCTTCCCGGTGGACGGAGTGGTGACAGAGGGAAGCGGCAAAGTGGATGAGTCCGCCCTTACCGGTGAGAGCGTGGCAGTGGAAAAAACCATTGGCCGTGAGGTGTCGGTGGGAACCATCCTGCTTTCCGGCGAGCTTTGTTGTGAGGCTACCCGGGTCGGTAGTGACACCACCCTTTCAAAGATAGTGGAGCTGGTAAGTGATGCTGCAGCCACTAAGGCGCCTATCGCCAGGGTGGCAGATAAGGTGGCAAATGTATTTGTGCCGGTGGTTTTGGGTATCGCATTTATTACAGCCCTGGTATGGCTTATGATCGGTGCACCCATAGGTACTGCCTTATCCCATGCCATTACGGTTTTAGTGATAAGCTGCCCCTGCGCTCTTGGACTGGCGACTCCCGTGGCCATCATGGTTGGAGGCGGAGTGGGTGCAAAGCATGGCATCCTTTATAAAAACTCCGTATCACTTGAGCAGGCAGGCAGGGCGGATATCGTGGTGATGGATAAGACGGGAACCATTACACAGGGGCTTACGGATGCACCCGATGAGATCAGGCCGGAAAGCGCAGCTGCCATTAAGGAACTAAAGGATATGGGCTTTTACACCGTGATGCTTTCCGGAGACAAGGTGGATATAGCTGAAAGGATAGCAGCCCAGGCCGGGGTGGACGAGGTCATAGCCGGTGTCCTTCCGGATGGCAAGGAGTCTGTGATAAGAGAACTCCAAAACCACGGTAAGGTCATAATGGTTGGTGACGGTATAAATGACGCTCCCGCTCTAAAGCGTGCTGAGGTGGGCTTTGCCATAGGCGCCGGAAAGGATATTGCCATAGATGCGGCGGATGTGGTGCTGGTCAATTCAAAGCTTTCGGACGTGCCGGCTGCCATCAGGCTGTCAAAGTCGGTGCTGAAAAATATCAGGGAGAATCTTTTCTGGGCGTTTATCTACAATGTGATAGGAATACCCCTTGCGGCAGGAGTGTGGATACCCATTACCGGATGGTCGCTGACTCCCATGTTTGGCGCGGCGGCTATGAGTCTGTCCAGCTTTTGCGTGGTAATGAATGCCTTAAGGCTAAATCTTATTGACATATATTCACCGAAAAAGTTTTTGGGAAAGTCCCCTTTTAATGCCGGGGAAAAACTGTATAATAAAGAAAAAAACGGAGGAAAAGACGCTATGGAAAAGACACTCAGTATCGAAGGAATGATGTGCGAGAAATGTGAGGCTCACGTAAGAAAGGCATTGGAGGCTCTTGATGGAGTGGCCGAGGTAAAGGAAGTAAGCCATGATAAGAATGTTGCGGTGGTAAGCGTAAACGGTGATGTTTCCGATGATGCCTTTAAGGCAGCTGTAGAGGAAGCAGGCTATGATTTCAAGGGAGTAGCATAATGATAAATCAAAAATACAAGGAAATGCTGAATGCAAAAAATATCATCCGCGTGCTGTCAGAGTATGCTACGGCCCGCGGTGAGGAGATAGGCTATGAGAATGTATTTGATTACAGTCTCGGCAATCCTTCGGTGCCCTGTGCAGATGACTACACCAGGGCGGTGATAGATCTTCACGAGCACGAGGATCCCATGGCCATCCACGGCTACAGCCCTTCTTTAGGCAATACTTCGGTGAGGGAAGCTGTGGCTGCATCCCTTAAAAAAAGATTTGGACTGCCCTATGAGACAAAGCATATCTTTATGACATCAGGCGCTGCCGGTGCAATCGCCCATGCAGTTCGTGCAGTGACTGTCCCGGGTGACGAGGTGATCACCTTTGCCCCCTTTTTTCCGGAGTACAATCCTTATGTAAATGAGACCGGCGCCATACTTAAGGTGGTGCCTCCCCGCACAGAGGACTTCCAGATCAACTTCACCGAGTTTGAAAAGATGATGAACGAAAAAGTTCAGGCCGTCCTCATAAACTCGCCCAACAATCCCAGCGGCGTGGTCTACTCAGAGGAAACTCTTGAGCGCCTTTCCATGTATTTGGAAACCTGTGAGAAAAAGTACGGTCATGAGATCTTTTTGATCAGTGACGAGCCGTACCGTGAGATAGTGTTTGACGGTGCCACCGTTCCCTATCCTGCAAAGTATTACAAAAATACCATCACCTGCTACTCCTTCTCGAAGAGCCTTTCTCTTCCCGGAGAGCGTATCGGATACGTGGCAGTAAACCCGGCAGCGAAGGATGCGGATATCATAGCATTAATGTGTGGACAGATAAGCAGAGGCATCGGCCATAACTGTCCCTCATCCACACCTCAGCTTGCGGTGTCGAGAGTTTTGGATCAGACCAGTGATCTTAGCGTTTACGAGACCAACCGCAACATCCTTTACAAGGAGCTTGTGGATCTCGGCTTTACAGTTGTAAAGCCCGGAGGCACCTTCTACATCTTCCCCAAGGCGCTTGAGGAGGATTCGGTGGCCTTCTGCAACAAGGCGAAAAACTACGACCTCATCCTCGTGCCTGCCGACGGCTTTGGGGCACCGGGGTACTTCCGTATGGCCTACTGCATCGACACCGAAAAAGTGGAGCGCTCCCTACCCGCACTCCGCAAGTTCGTGAATACTGAATACCACTAACACCCCGACAATAACAGGGAGACTATAATGACTACATTTTCGTTATGTATGATAGTAAAAAATGAAGCGCAGGTGTTGGCGCGGTGCCTGGATTCCGTGGCGGACATCATGGACGAGATCATCATCGTGGACACAGGCTCCACCGATGCCACAAAGGAGATCGCAAAGCGCTACACCGCCAAGGTCTACGACTTCCCATGGGTGGACGACTTTTCGCTGGCGAGAAACTTCGCTTTTGAAAAGGCGGGCTGCGACTACATCTACAGCGCAGATGCGGATGAGGTGCTGGATGAAAAAAACCGCGAAGCCCTAAAGAATCTGAAGTCCGTGATGATGCATGAGGTGGAGATCGTCACCATGTGGTACACGGAGTCAGGAGTTCAGACGGTTTTGAATGCAAAAAGAGAGCGCCGCCCAAAGCTGTATAAGCGTCTCAGAAAATTCGTATGGGTGGATCCCATACACGAGACAGTCCGCACAGATCCTGTGGTTTTTGACAGCGACATTGAGATAAAGCACATGCCGGTGGGCAACCACAGCGACAGGGACTTTTCCATTTTTGAGGGAGCCTATGCCACCCAGGGCAGGCTTTCCAAAAAGCTGTACCGTATGTATGCCCGGGAGCTATACAAATGGGGTGACGCCGAGAGACTGGCACATGGGGCCAGGATATTCAGGCAGGTCATGGACCGGGAACAGGTGGGGCAAGACCTGTTTTTGATGTTTGCAGCCGTCATAGTCAGGGCTGAGAGATTACTTGCAAACAGCAGCGAGTTTATGAAGTACGCCATGAAGGTCATCTCTGTGGGAGGCTGCTCCGAGGTATGTGTGGAACTGGGTGACTACTATCGTGATAAAAACGATCTGTCGGAGGCTGTGCTGTGGTATTACAATGCCTGCTATGAGACCGAGAGTGTGCTTGATATCAGGACTACCGGTTCTGAGACGCTTCTTAAGCTCTCCGACTGCTATGAAAAGCTGGGAGACGGAGATCTTTCGGCGAAGTATCTGAAGGCTGCTTCCGAATGGCAGCTTCCAAAGGAGTTGTAGTACATGGTTTTTTCGGGACTTCCATTTTTATTTTTCTTTTTGCCGCTTACCTTGGCGGCATATTTTTTGGTGCCGTTAAAGTTTAAAAAAGTAGTGCTTTTGATCTTCAGCATCATCTTTTACGCCTGGGGAGAGCCGGTATATGTGCTGCTGATGCTTTTGTCCATTGCCGTAAACTTTGCCATGGCTCTATTTGCTTATCAAAAAAAGCTGCCCCTTATCATAGCCATAGTGTACAACCTGGCCATGCTGGGAGTGTTCAAATATGCGGGGCTTTTTTTAACTACCATAAGCAACCTGACGGGAATCTATATTTCGGATCCCGGACTGGAGCTTCCCATAGGCATAAGCTTTTACACCTTCCAGGCCATGTCATATGTCATTGATGTGTACAGGGGTGATGTAAAAGCGACCAAAAACCCTATAGATTTTGGCGCTTACCTTTCCATGTTTCCCCAGCTTATCGCCGGTCCCATAGTCCGGTACAAAACCATTGAGAAAGAGCTTAAGGATCCTGCCATATCCATTGAAAACTTTTCATATGGCATCAGCCGCTTTGTGGTGGGACTGGGGAAAAAGGTTCTTTTGGCAAATTCCATAGGAAGGGTGTGGACCCAGATAAGCCATGTGGGAAAAGACGATCTGTCCATGGCTACGGCGTGGATAGGAATAGCGGCCTTTACCCTCCAGATCTATTTTGACTTTTCGGGATATTCGGACATGGCAATCGGAATGGGACGGATGCTTGGCTTTTCATTTTTGGAGAACTTTGATCATCCCTATGAGTCAAAGAGCATAACTGAGTTTTGGCGCAGATGGCATATGTCACTGGGGACCTGGTTCCGTGAGTATGTCTACTATCCTCTTGGCGGTTCAAAGAAAGGACAGGGACGACAGCTTTTTAACATCTTTATAGTATGGATGCTCACCGGTTTCTGGCACGGAGCTTCGTGGAACTTTTTGCTCTGGGGTGTGTACTATGCAGTTTTACTTTTCATTGAAAAGCTTTGGCTTTTAAAGAAACTCGAAAAGGCGCCAAAGGCTTTAAGCACCATATATACTCTGTTTTTTGTGGCTTTGGGCTGGGCTGTCTTTTCCTGGCAGGACATATGGGATGTGCAGGGCTTCTTTGCATCCATGGCAGGCTTCGGAGGCAGGGGGATAGCGGATCCTTCCACCTTTTATTTCATCCGCTCCTATGTTATACTTTTCGTGATAGCAGCGGTTGGTTCGACCACGCTTCCCAAGAGATTATGGGGGCGGCTTACGAAAAATGCCGCAGTGCCGCTATACATATTTGAGGCGGCAGTCTGTGTGCTTTCGGTTGCATGTCTGGTTTCGGATACTTACAATCCGTTTTTGTATTTCAGATTTTAAAGGAGATCATAATGAAAAAGAAAAAATATGCTCTTACTTCCATTATATCTTTTGCACTTTTTGTGTTGCTTATCATCCTTCTTAAAACAGTGGATGTGGCGGCGGTGGGACCGGATGGGACATCGGTTGGTTTTTCTCATCTCAATGTATCCTTCCATGAGACATTTCCTTTGAATATGACCATATACAAGCTGACCGAGATACTGGGATACCTGGCGCTTTTGGTGGCGGCAGCTTTTGCCCTCCTTGGTTTTTTACAGCTTATAAGGACAAAGAGCCTGGACGGGGTGGACAGACAGATCTATTGCCTGGCGGGACTATATGTTGTGATGGGCATCCTTTATGTCTTATTTGAAAAGCTGATCATAAACTACCGCCCTGAGATCCTACCGGGAGAGGCTGCAGTGGAGGCATCATTCCCTTCGTCACATACCATGCTGGCCTGCGTTATCTTTGGGAGCGCATACACCATGCTTGGCTTTTATATGGAAAAAAACACGGCCAGACTGGGGCTTCAGATCGCATTGGATATACTGATATTCTTTACGGTGTTTGGCAGACTGATCTGCGGTGTTCACTGGTTTACCGATATTCTGGGAGGGCTTTTCATAAGTACTGCCCTGGTATCACTCTTTAACTTTTTTGTCACTGAGGACGAGGAATGAAAAAGAGATATCTTATTTTCACATTGGCAGTCCTTTTAGTCATGGGCCTGCTGTCAGGGTGCACGCGCACTGTGACCGAAGATGAGGAGGTCGTCGTGGAGGAGACCCATGAGCCTGTTGCCAAAATAGGAGTGGCACTGTGGAGTTCCACGGATGTGCTGGGATCCAGATGCAGAGAGGTGATCCTTGACGCGGCAGAGGCACTTGATGTAGAGGTGGAGTTTACAGACCACGGTTTTTCCCATCAGGACGAGGCGCTGGCAGTAAGGCAGCTTATTGATGACGGTTGTCAGGGTATAGTGCTTTGCAATTCCTCGGATGAGGAGCTGGAGGGCATCATAAAAGACTGCGATGCGTCCGGCACCTATCTGGCACAGTGCTTTCGTTCAATAAACAGGGATGCCCACCCCGGTGTATATGCCCTTGCAGAGGCGTCACCCTGCTATGTGGGATGTGTACATGAAAACGAGATAGAAAACGGTAGGAATACAGCTCAGATGATCATCAATCTCGGAAAAAGAAGGATAGGTGTTTTGGGCTGGATGCCGGGTGATACGGCATGGGAATTTAGGATGGAGGGGTATTCCATTGCGGTGGAAGGAGCCAACAGGATAAACCGTGACAAGCCGGTGATCCTTTTGGATCCGGTATACGCAGGTATTACCTATGAGGGTGGCTACAGGGCTGTTGATGAGTTGATAAAGCGCGAGCCTGCCGTGGATGCTCTCATAGTTGCGGGAGGCGGCGGCGAGCCTTTGGTGGGAGCCATGGCTGCCATTTCAGACAACGGACTTGACCGCAGGATAGCTGTCGTGGCCACTGATTTTGTGGACGACCTCGATGAAAGAATGAAAAGCGGTACCATGGTGGGAGCATCAGGTGGTACCCACTGTGACAGTCTTCTTGCTTTTATGATGGTGTACAATGCCGTCATGGAGACCGAAGGCTATACCGATCTTTCCGGTACCGCAAATGAGATTATATTTCCGTATCTCTACGCCATTTCACCCCAGGATTATGCTGATTTTGAAAAGAACTTTTTTGATGTGAGCCCATACACCGGGGAGGAGTTTATAGAGCTTTCCGGGCTTTCCGTGGATGGACTCATGGAGGAAGCATCGGGCTTCAAGAAAAAATGGTAGCATGAAAAAGCTGGTTTACACTCTGGATAATCTTTTAAAAAAGCTGAGGCTACGGAGGCGGATGGGCCTTATCATAGCTTCTCTTTTTGTACCCTACGCCGTCATAGTGGGGATACTTTTGTATTCCCTCAACACCTTTTACTCCGAGTACAACAGGATAGGTGACAATATCGTCATTGCCAACAAGTACAATGTGGAGTTTAAGGAAGACATGGATGCCGTGATGTACCAGATGGTAATACGTGCCATCAGCAAGGATGCAGTAGAGGAGAAGCTTGGCATGAAGGGGCCGGATGCTCTTATTTATGAAGCACAAAATGATTTTACATCCTTAAAGTCCACATCTTATTCCAGACAGGCTTCAGATACGGCGGGAAGTATTTTAAATCTTTTAAACACTCTCGGGGACAGAGTGGATGATATCAATCTGACGGTAAAACAGTCCGGCTATTATGATGAAAACATGCTTTCTTTGGACACAAATATCCGCATCATCACACAGCTTATACAGGAGAGGATCTCAGAATACAATTACTACGAAGCCGAAAGCTTAGCGCAGATCAGGAAGGACCTGTCTGCCCGGGTGGACTTTATCATCAGGCTTACCATCTTTTTATTTATAGTGGTAACGGTGGTGTCTCTCACTTTGGCATATTCCGTATCACGCAGTATATCGTCCTCTGTGGAGGAACTAAGGAGGCTGGCTGAGGAATACGGTATGGGTAACTTTGACGCCAGGGCCTATGATTTCGGTGATGTGGAGTTTAGCGTGCTAAACGAGACCTTTAACAGTATGGCATCCCAGACCCAGGAGCTTATCGAAAACGTAAGGCAGGCGGAGATCGGTGCCCGTGACCTGGAGCTAAAGCTTTTGCAGGCACAGATCAATCCCCACTTTTTATACAATACCCTGGATAATATTATCTGGCTGGTAGAGGCAGACAGGAAAGAGGATGCGGAAAACATAGTGACCTATCTGTCGCAGTTTTTCAGGACCACCCTTTCCGGAGGCCGCGACTTTATCACCTTAAAGGAAGAGTTTAACCATATCAAGGCCTATCTTCGGATACAGGAATTTCGCTACCGTGACATCCTGTCGTTTGAGCTGAAACTGCCGGAGGAACTGTCCGGATATCTCATTATAAAAATGGCTCTTCAGCCCATAGTGGAAAATGCTCTTTATCACGGCATAAAGTACAAGAGATCCATGGGAAAGATAACTGTCTGCGCTTCGGACGCCGGGGATAATATCTCCATAGTGGTAACGGATGATGGTATCGGTATGGAAGCAGATGAGCTTTCTGACCTTCGGATAGCCGTATCGGAGGGGCATCCCAATCCGGACGATTCGGGCTTTGGTATGGCAAATGTGTCTGAGCGGCTCAGGATGAACTATGGTGAGTCCTACGGACTTTTCGTGGAGAGTGAGTACGGTGCGGGAACCACCGTTGAGATACTGATACCCAAGCGGGCTACGACGAGGCTTTGATGCGTGTGCCAGACAGTGCACAGGCAAGAGAATCGGTGTAGTTATTTAAAAAACGCCACACTGGGTCATAGGAGGAAGCTTTGAAAAAGGAAGAACACAAAACAGGTATTTTCATAATTGTGGCGCTGATCATATTGGCGGTATGCCTGGGTATCATCATCTTCAGAGTCCAGTATCTTTTGCTGGCAAGGGATCAGGTGGATACTTCCGCGCGCACCTATGACAGATACTACGCCTTTATAACCTCTGACGATTCCGATTTCTGGGAGGAGGTCTATGAGAGTGCCAGGGACTATGGCGAAAACTATGATGTATATGTGGAAAAATTCGGGTCAGACCTTTCGGCTGGCTATGGTGAGGCTGAGCGTATAGAGATTGCGGTGGCCTCCGGAGTGGATGGCATCATCGCTGAGGGTGCCCCAAAGTCTGCTCTTAAAAAAGCTCTGAAAAAAGCTGATGCGGCGGGGATCCCCGTGGTTCTTGTGGGTGAGGATATGCGCGCTGTTCCCAGGATCAGCTTTGTGGGAGTAGGCCAGTATGATCTGGGAGAAATGTACGGCGTACAGGCTGCGGCTATTTCAAAGAAGCTTTTGAATTCAAAGGACAAAGTAAGGATCACGGTGCTTTCATCCTCGGCCAAGCCCGGGGAAGGAGAGAAGCTTATCATCAGTGCCATCAGAAAGGTGATCTCCAGTGATGAGGATCTATACGGCAGAGCCTCAGTTGATCTGTATCCCATTGGTGACGACGGGCTTTTTTCTTCTCAGGAGACGGTGTATGATTTTTTGATGGAAAAGGATGTGCCGGATGTGGTGATAGCCCTGACTGAGGAGCTTACCGTAAGTACATATCAGGCGGTGGTGGATCTAAACCTGGCAGGAGTCGTAAACATCATAGGCTCCCACGACTCCGATGCGATAAAAAGTGCCATCAAAAATGAGGTTATCTATTCTTCTGTGGCTACGGACACAACCCAGTATGGGGAGTATGCTACCTACGCCCTGGAGGAATATCTAAAGACGGGTAACGTCAGCGAATACTTTGCGGTGGACAATATAGTGCTGGACGTTCCGACCCTGATGTCGGAGGATGAGTCATGATAGAACGCATAGAAAACAGTTCCATCGGAAAAAAGCTTTTGTTTATATATGCCATTACCTCCGTTGTGGTACTGATGCTCAACATCTTTGTTTTCGTCAATATCAACAGGCTGGTAAAAGAGCTGGACAGTGTGTTTTTGACCAACATCAATATTGGAGAATTCTCCTCATCTTTAGATAAGGTGCATACCCAGATGCTTGGTTATCTGAATACCAAGTCCACGGATGATATCTACGGCTACTACGAGGCTTATCAGGAATATGAGACACAGATATCCCTTTTGTCCGATGAGATATCCTCCCAGTCCACCAAGCGGATGGAGAGGAATATCCGCAGTATGAGTGAAAACTACCTGCTTCTGACGGAAAACGCCATAGATGCAAAGCGAGGCAGGAATATAGAAAAGTACCGTAACTACTATGAGCAGGCAAATGAGCTCTACGGTTATTTAAAGACCTATATCAACAACCTAAACAACGAGTATTTTAAAAACAATTCCGCAGACTACCTGACTTTGTCCGACTCTCTGGGCTATGTGGAATTTATAAACATGTTTGTGTTTGTTACGGTTTCGACCGTCAGTATTATTTTGGTCATCATCCTGGCAAACAGGGTGACGAGGCCCCTAAAGTCCCTGGCTGATGTGGCGGAAAAGGTGGCCGAGGGAAACTATAATGTGACGGTTCAGCCTGTAAAAACAATGGATGAGATCGGTGTTTTAAATGCAGCCTTTGACAGGATGCTTACGGGAATAAAGCAGGGGATACTGATGGAAATGAAGCTTCGTGAGGCAGAGCTTAAGACGTTGCAGGCCCAGATCAATCCCCACTTTTTGTTCAATACCTTAAATGCCGGTGCCCAGCTTGCCATGATGGAGGGGGCGGACCGGACCTATGCCTACGTTCAGGCAGTGGCGGATTTCTATCGCTACAATGTTAAAAAAACGGATGCTCCGGTGACTTTGGCAGATGAGATCCAGATGGTGGATACCTATATCTACATATTAAACATCCGCTTTTCAGGTGACGTGGGTTATGAAAAGCATATAGAAGAGGGCATAGAGGATGTGATGATGCCCACCATGACTCTTCAGCCCATAGTGGAGAATGCGGTAAACCACGGAATCAGAGAGATCATGGGTGAGGGCAGGATAGTGATCACCGCTGAAAATGATGGGGCGGAATGTGTCATCCGTATATCAGACAACGGCAGGGGACTGACGAAAAAACAGGTGGACGACATCATGCACAGACGCACCAGGATGAAGGATGAGCACGGAGGCATCGGACTTAGAAACGTGATGGAGAGACTCTTTCTCATGTTTGGCAGAGAAGATGTGTTTGAGGTGGAAAGTGACGGGCCCGATATGGGTACCACCGTGACACTGAGGTTGCCGAAGGATGGTAACCTTGCATTGGAGGATATGGAACAGGGAGGTGACGAAAGCATTGTATCGGATAATGATATGTGATGACGAGGGTATCGTTATTGATTCCATAAAGTTCATAATTGAAAAGGAGTTTCCGGGGCAGTGTGACATAGCATCGGCCAAGACCGGACGCGCGGTTATAGAGCTGGCGGACAGCTTCAGACCTGACATTGCATTCATGGATATCCAGATGCCGGGGATAAACGGCATCGAGGCCATGAAGGAGATCAGAAAGAGCAATGATTCCGTGATCTTTATAGTGCTGACAGCCTACGACAAGTTTGACTACGCAAAGGCTGCCATTAATGTAGGGGTAAAGGAGTACCTAAACAAACCGGTGGACCGTGCCAAGATCACCGAGGTTTTATCCCTTGCCATGAAGGACATTGACGACAACAGGAACAAGAGGGCCAGGGAGCTTCAGGTAAAGGAAAAGCTTGAGACTGTTGTTCCCATGATAGAAAACGGCCTTATATATAACCTTCTTTTCCAGGAGTACTTTGAGGAGGATATTGAAAACTACAGGAATCTTTTGGGTATTACGGAAAAGAGATGCTTTATGGGAGCTATAGTCTTCGGTGAAGAAAGGGACGGCAACCACATGACCAATGCAGTTGGAAGCTCCATAAGACTTCACCGTTGCTACACCGAGGTGAGGGAGCTTATCCGCAGTACCTTCAACTGTTTTGTTGGTGGTATTTCTGCCAACAAGATAGCCATGCTTTTTCCCACGGATGATGAGACCCATGATTACAATTCCAGAGTACGTCTCATAGAAAATGCCAGGAACCTGACTAAAAGGATAAAGGAGAGGACGGACATAGATGCGAGGGTGGGCTTTGGCCATATAGTTGATACCATGGATGCCATGTCTTCCTATCGTGATGCTCTTTGGGCTCTGATCCAGACCTCCGGCGGAGTGGCCCATGTGGATGATGTTTTTACGGGAACGCTTTTTGATGAGGATTACCCGGCACAGACAGAAAAGGCCATAGCAGATGCCACTGAAAAGGGTGACGAGGAGGCTCAGCAGAGAGCGGCCATGGTCTACTTTGACTGGATGGTAAAAAACTATGCCAATGCGGTTTCAAATATCCAGCTTAAGGTTTTGGAACTGGTGATGAGGGCGGAGACCATAGGCTATATAGAAAGTAGTGATACCTACCACTTTTTGTCCAGGGATGATTACCTTCCGGGTGTCATCAGTATGGGACAGGATATGGATGCATTAAAGGGCTGGTTTTTAATGAAGCTTTCTTTGGCTGTCCGCCGTGTGTCCGAAAGCCGCAGCAACCGTGAGGCCAATACCATCGAGAGGGCCAGGCTTTATATTGACGAAAACTATTCAAAGGATATTTCTCTTGATGACGTTTCCAGGGTGGTTGATATAAGTCCCTATTATTTCAGCCGGGTCTTTAAGGATGAGACGGGACAGAACTTTATCGACTATCTGACAGAGCGGCGTCTGGACAAGGCCAGGGAGCTTTTGCTGTCGGATGACAGGCTTTCCATGAAGGAGATCAGTATCATGGTGGGCTATTCAGATCCCAACTATTTTTCTCGTATATTCAAAAAGAATGTGGGGGTTACTCCTACAGAGTTTAAGGGAGGGAAAAATTGAAGAAGCTTTTTTTGAAAATTTGTTCGTGTCTGTTATGTTTTACACTTCTATTGTCCTGTGCCACGGCTTTGTCCGGCTGCGGCCCGGCGGATGATGCAGGCGAAGAAGAACAGGAGGTTGATAACGGAGTTCCCGTCATAGGGTTTTCTTTTGACTCCTTCCTCATTGAAAGGTGGGAAAAGGACAGGGATATCTTTGTGTCAGCGGCAAAGGATCTGGGTGCCGAAGTCAATGTCCAGGATGCAGGTGGAGACGTACAAAAACAGATAGGCCAGATAGAGTATTTTATAGAAAAAAAGGTGGATGCCATCGTGGTGGTGCCCATAGATGCAGAGAGCCTCGCTGATGTGTTGGCGCGGGCTAAAAATCTGGGGATAGTGGTGGTGTCCTACGACAGGATGGCTTTAAATGCTCCATTGGATCTGTACATATCCTTTGACAACAAGAGGGTTGGTGAGCTCATGGCTGAGGCGCTGGCCTCCCATGACAATGTAAAAAATGTACTTATGCTTACCGGCCCGCTTGAAGACAACAATGTTACTCTTGTAAATGAGGGCTTTGAGGAAGTGTGCCAAAAGAACGGTATCACTGTGGTGGACAAATTCAACACACCGGAGTGGAAGTCGGAAAATGCGGAAGAGTTTTTGAATGCCAATATCGGGGTTTTAGACAGCATCGACGCAATAATGTGCGGAAACGACGGACTGGCCACCAGGACAATCCGTATCCTGGCAGAACGCAGAAAGGCAGGAACTATCCTGGTGACCGGGCAGGATGCAGAACTTGAGGCCTGCCAGCGGATAGTCCAGGGAACCCAGCTTATGACAGTATACAAGCCGGTGGAAAAGGAAGCGCGCATGGCTGCCGAGGCCGTGATGTCACTCATTGAGTCCCGGGCACCCTCCGGGATAAATGCCACCATGAGCAACGGAAAGTATGAAGTGGACAGCATTATCCTGGACCCTGTTGCGGTGGATAAGGACAATATTGACAATGTCATCATCGACAGCGGGTTCCACTCCAAAGACGATGTTTACTTGTTTAAACGGGAAGATTAAGGATTTCAATAGCACAATTTTAATAATTAAAAAAAGAGGCGGAGCAAAAATGTCCACCTCTTTTTTTGATTTCTATTTTTGTCCTGAAAAAAATTGAAGATGATTGCAAACAAATCATATTATCAATGTGATAATGTATGTGCATGGGAGCGGTGCAGGACGAAAATACACCGCCCAAAAAATTCACATACTTTACAAGGAGGGAGAAAACTATGAAAAAAAAGATTCTTAGCGTACTTTTAAGTGTTGCTATGGCAGCTACCTTACTGGTTGGCTGTGGCGGCAATGGCGGCGGCGACACAGCATCTGACGCAGGCACAGACGCTGCACCCGCAGCAGAGGCACCTGCAGCTGAGGAAGCAGCTCCTGCAGCTGAGGCACCCGCAGGCGGCGGCAAGGTTGGCGTTTCAATGCCTACAAAGGATCTTCAGAGATGGAACCAGGACGGTGCTAACATGGAAGAGCAGCTTAAGGCAGCAGGCTATGAGGTTGATCTTCAGTATGCAGCAAACGACGTTCAGCAGCAGCTTTCTCAGGTTGAGAACATGATCTCAGGCGGATGCAACGTTTTAGTTATCGCAGCTATCGAGGGATCTTCACTTGGTGAGGCTCTTGACATGGCTAAGGAAGC
>CAMODS010000002.1 GCA_946611525.1 uncultured Lachnospiraceae bacterium
ATAAGCTTATTACATATAAGGTCAAACCATCCGGCAAGGCGATCAAGCTCCTTATCATCTATGTTGTCCTTATCCGGAAGTATCTCACCGGTAAAGGTGTAAAGCGATGAAAGCTGCTTTGCTATAAGAACCAGGTCAGAGTTTTTAGACTTCAGGGATCTCTCCACAAAAAGGCTGCCCTCGTAAAGCGTCTCCAGGCTGTCATCATCTTTCCGGGTCATGATCTCCTTTATGTAGATCGGACGACCGCTTCTTAAAAACTCATAGATGCCGGACAAAACACGCTTGTGCACCGCATCATCGCCTTTTTGAGCTTCGGTGAAAAGTACGCCCAAAGCTGACGCTGCAGCCCTGTCATCCTCTGCATCCTTAAAAGCTCTGGCCGATGCCGAAAAAACATCCTCTTCAATTATATCATTTCCCACGTCAGATGGTAGTAAAATCTTCTCGATGGCATCTTTAAGCCCCTTTGGCACGGGAGCTCTGGCAGTATGAACTATGGTCCTGGGCATATTACCCATGACCAAAGCCCTGATCTGACTGAGATTATCTATACTATTATTCATAAATATTACCTGTCCAGGATCATACTCTGATCGATGTATGCCTCGGTCATCATGGCCCAAGAGTAGCTGGACATATATTCACCTCTATACTCCTTCCTGGCTTTATCATCCCCCTGAAAAAAGCGGTACAGATCACACTCAGCCAGTTCGGGTACAATACGCAAAAGTCCGCCTTTTATCTCCAAAAATCCGGATATACCATATTCATTCAGCGTGTCTTTAAGGCTTCTGATGATAACGTCCAGCTGCTTCTGGTATGATCTGTCATAATCCTCATCCTCATAAAGAGCTGCAAATATATCCGCCCTGGATACACCACTACCCTGACGATCAACCAGATAAGCCAAAACCTCCTTGGAACGTTGTCTGTGGAAGTTTATGGTCTCTCCATCCACAAATATCTCAAAGTTACCAAAGGTCTTTATCCTGATACGAGGCAGATCCAAATCTACATCCACAATTGCAAGAGATGAATCCTGGGATAAAAACCAGTCTATGGCTTCCTTACCATTTGAAAAGCCGGACGCTTCGCCGATATCAGAAAGCCCCCGGCATTTTTTAAGTATATCCTTTAACCCGGGATGATCATCATCAATACAGATCAGCTTCACGATTCCTCCTTTTTTGTATGAAAGATCGCCGTCTTATCAAAGATACTGGGAGCAGTGTTTAAGGACTTCTCATCCTTTGTGTCAAAAACTCCCCTGTACCCGTTAAGAAAACCCTCGGGCTTGTAGTCGTCGTACATAAGATAATCTCCCACGTCCTCCTCGAAGACCATGGATTTATCCTCTTTTGCACGTATGTCCTTCTGATTCTGGTCGAAGTTCTTTTTTATAAGACCCTCTGTAATCCTCATCCAAAATCCCTCTTAATATAAACTATTCCGCTTCCGGCCCTGTAAGGACAGCTCTTTACGACCGTGATAAATCAGTTGCCTGCCTGGTCGTGGGCAGCCTGAATGCCGTCTTTTTTGCCTAAACCAACAGTAAGCTGACGTTCCAAAAGCTCCTCACGGTTGGGATCTGGATCTGCCGCATCAGCATCTTTTTGATTCTGAAGATATTTGTTGGCGGAGATAGTCTGCTCAATGGCAGCCTGGTCCATGGTCTGCTGTGTGGAATACTGCTGCTGGTTCTGCTGCAGGTTCGACTTCTGCTGCTGTTGCTGTTGTTGCTGCTGCTGAATAAGCTGCTGCTGTTGTCTCTGTAGCTGCTGCATATCACCCATAACATCATCTCCTTACATACCTAAAAACTTGATCGCATGTACAAGTCCACTCTCGGTGGGCTTAAGCTTTTTACCGAACAAAAGCTCAAACACCTTTTTAACACCGGGGTGGGCCGCCACCATTCCCAAATCTGAAAAATCTTTGATGCCGTGTATCTTGAGTGCCTCGGTAAAGCCGAAAATAGCTGCAAGTATAAACTTGGGGTTGTTGCGTCCGGATCCGTACAGCTGTGCAATATTGACCTTGTCACCACCTTCTGTGGCGATCAGGCAGGCTCTCGGCAGCCTCATATCATCCGTCCTGAAAACCGATACGGACAGGTCATGTGAAAAGCCTGCTGTATTGGACTCTGTATTGCGCTCTCCTCTTTCTCTTAAAAGATTGAAAACTCTGTTTTTTTGCGCGGATGTCATATCCTTAAAACGAAAGGCCCTGACGCCGGAAAGTCTCTTTTTGCAATAATTTGCATACTGTTTACTGGACATGAGCTTTTTAACATCATAATCGTAAATAGGCTCACCATCAATACAGGCATAACCTCTGGTAGCAAAAAAATCCTTAAGCTCCTGGGAGTCCCCGTAAAACTCAGCCTCAATGGTGTTGGCGCGTTCACCCGCCAGCCTCTCGGCCTCTTCCACCAAAGCCTTGCCTATGCCCTGTCTGCGATACTCAGGTACCACATAGAGGGAATCGATAAATGCCTGACCCTCAGAGAGAAAGTAACTCAAAGAGATGGCGCCGCATACCTTGTCTCCCTCGATAGCTCCAATACGAAGTACATCACTGGAGTTCTGGGAGTAAGCATCATATACAACCGAAGAAAAAGATCCCCAGTTTTTTTGTCCTATCCTCGTTAATTCCATACTATACCATTCTCCGATTCCATAAGATCATCCGGATAATGCCCCCTTGACAAGTCCCCCTGTAATACGGCTGTCAACATGAGGCACGAAGGATCTTAGTACGGCTTCTCCTCCTCTCCGAATATTTCGTCTGCATATGGCTCGAAGTCGGCACGGGTGAATACTCGTCCTACCTTAACGAACTCATACTGTATTGCCTTAAGGTAATGTCTCATACACACCTTGCCCTCTGCCGTAGGATCCTCAGCTGCCAAAAAGGCTGCATTCAGGATACAGTTTTTGATATTACCTCCGGCAAACTCAAACTTCTCGGCGATAAACCTGAAGTCAACATCATCACCAAGGGGTGTGGTCTTGGGAACCGTGGTGGTCCAGAGCATCTCACGGGTATCCGGGTTCGGGAACTGGAACTCCACGATGTATTTCATACGACGGAAGAAAGCGGGGTCGATGTTGTGCTTGTAGTTGGTAGCCAGTACACAAACACCGTCATAAGCCTCCATCTCCTGCAGCAACAGAGCTGTCTTGTTGTTGGCGGATGCCTGGTTGGATCCACCATCGTCGGCACGCTTTGCGAAGATGGTATCACACTCGTCGAAGAACAGTACCACGTTACACTTTTTCGCCTCGCGGAATATCATGGATAGTGATTTCTCTGTTTCACCGACGTACTTATCTACAACCTTGGAGATATCTACACGATAAAGCTCAAGGTTAAGTTCGTGGGCCAAAACCTGCGCCATCATGGACTTTCCTGTACCGGGAGCACCATACAAAAGCACTGTAAGTCCACGACCGTAAGGATACTTTTTCATGTAGTTCCAGTCCTCGTAGACCTGCTTTTTGTTGTTCATCTGCTCGATGGCGTGTCCGATCTGCTCTCGCTGATCCTTATTCATAACGATATCTTCGAAACCGAACTTGGCCTCGACTCGTGTAGCCTTGGCAGAAAGCTCGGAAGACATCTGGGCGTTGCAGCTCTTGAAAAGAGTCGCCCTGTCTATCACCTCAGCCCTGTCCATAACCGCAAGTGACTTGCCGTAGGTGCAGGCATCCTTGATCTTGCCGGGTGTGAACAAGAACTTTGTAGCCATTTCGAAAAAGTCCACATCATCTCCCCACTTAAAAGGCTTGGAATAATAATTCCAGCAGGCCACACGACCGTCGATGTCGGGTGGATTGAGTGTCAAAAGGGTGATCTGCTCCTTGGTGATCTCCTTGAAGTTGATGGTCTCCTTGGAGTTACAGAAAACCGTAACACCCTTTTCGGTAAGCTTTGTGAAAAAGAGATCCATATATCCGAAGAACTTTTCCTTTTCCTCGTCACGATACTGCAGCTCTTCCAAAACGCAGCAGCCGTCAGTGAGGATACACTCTCTGGTAACTGCCCATACTGCCTTTTCCACAAAGGAATAGTCATATACAAAAAGCTTTTTACAGTTAACAGACATGGCGCGAAGTCCGTTTTCGGCACAGAACTTTTTGATAAAGAACTTTCTGCCGCTGCCCTCGTCTCCCATGTATGAAAACAGCCTGCTACCGTCACCATAAGCGATCTTCATGGACTCCAAAACATTGTCGTTGCAGAGGATCTCATCAAGCTCTTCATTTTCTTTGGTAAGCATGCGAAGGAATCTGGAATAGTTCTCATCCAGCTTCATGGGGTTCTTACCAAAGAGGTAGTCTATGATACGCTTGTCCGGGGAAACAGGTGTGGAAAACGGCATGGAAGGAACCACCCTAAGATCCAGCACGGGCTGAAGCTGCTCGAGGCTGACGGACATATCACCGTATGCACCAGTAATGGAAAACTTGGTGCCATAGTAGAGCTTGCCGGCAGACTCAATAGTGGGTGTAGAAAGTCCTCCGTTTTCATTGACGATCTGGAATACACCTGCATAATCAGTCTGTGTGGATGACAGAATACCGCAGGCAAAACAGAAAATTGTGAAGGGATCGAATCCCATCTTTTCGGTAAGAATGTAAAAAGGCATCACAACGCCGGACTCGGCAGCTGCCTTGGCACGTTCCTGGATCTCAAGGATACGTGCAGCCACGTCCACTATGGGAGTGGTATCAACAGGTGCGGCTGCCGGACCGGCATCACCACCGCCACCTCCAAATGCTCCAAAAATATCACCGCCGTCAGAGGATTCCTCTTCCTCATCTGAAAGTGAACCAAAAGACGCAAAGATATCCATCAGTCCGTCATCCGAACCGAAGATATCTGCTATCTCATCAACCTCTTCTTTGGGCTCTCCGCCACCATCATCACCTAAGCCTCCAAAGAGATCAAAGGCATCAGCAAAAGGATCGTCCTCCGATGCTCCGGCAGGCTCCTTTTCAGCACCGGCAGCCGCCTCGAGACCCTCGCCGCCCTCATAGGCTGCCGTAGGCATCTCAGGCTCCTGAGTCAGAACCCACGAGAGCTTTTGCATCTGCTCCTTTGTGGAATCACTGGCCACTTCAAGGTCAGGATACAATACATTTTTGTAGCCGCCCTGTCCATTGGAGTAGACGCCTTTCATCCCCTCCAAATACTGATAAAGGCAACGGTTGACACAGTCAAACACATTGCCCATATATTCGTCATAACTTTTGAACGGCTTTGTATTTTTTTCAGCCACGATACTCCCCCCTATACGACCGTAAGAATGGTCGCAAAACCTGATACATTGAAAATATCCTTAACACTGGGCTGGACGTTCACCAGCTTCATACTCCCACCCTTGCTGGTGGCCGTCTTTTGCCCGATTAAAAGCGCACGAAGTCCCGCACTGGACATGTAAGGACATTTACTCATCTCCAAGACTACATTGCGTCCCTTTTGGAACGCTTGCAATATGTGCATCTGCAGCTGCGGTGCAGTGTTTGTATCAACATTGCCTTCGACGTTAAGCTGGACTGTATCCTCGCCCCTCGTCTCTGTAATCGTCATTGATTAAAAAACCTCGCTATTCATCTAAAATGATGTCATCATCCATCTCCATGTCTTCATCAAAGACACCATAGGATTCCTCGGCAAGAACAGCGTTCATATCCATGTAAATATCAGTATCCAGAACTCCCGAATCCTTGAGACGGATCAGGTGGATGCGGCTCCTAAGTGGAACAAACTGCTTGATCAGATAGAGTATCTGATGTCTGTCCGTATCGGAAAGCTTCTTTTTAACGAGGATATTCACATCATAAATGCTGCTGTCCTCCAAAGTGCCCACCGATATCTCGCCATCTTCAAGATATGAACGGATGGTGTTTTGCTCAAGGATGATAGCCCTCTCGCCGAGAACTATCTCAAGCACCCTCTCAAGACATGCACGCGTGCCCTTCATGCGGTTGAGCTTGTAGCCCTCCCGGACAAGCGTCCTCATAGTCTCTGTGGATAAGTAATCACCGGAAAGATCCAGTCCTATCCATCTGCCGTATGCCATAAGCATCTCCGGCGGTGCCGTCTCGATATCCAAAAGCCTGGGCAGCTCGTCAATCTCTACCTCAAAATCATTATAAATAGTAGAAAATACTGACAAAAACCTGTGGAAGAATCCGTCGCGCTCACGGTATATCGCAGGGAACGTATCCATGAAATTGTCCCCGAGACGGTCGATCCGGATGTTTTTAAGGCTTCCCTCTCCATCTCCTATGATATCTATACATACATAAAGATATTGTCCTGTCAAATCATATAACAGGATGTCATCTTTGTCAACAATCCTCTTTGCTCCGGCGTATTCAAAAATCCGTTTTTTCTCCGAATCTGAAATAGTGTCGCCACAAAGAAGCTTGTCGAGATCATATACCGTGTCACCATCGGATATACGATCATCATCCGATGCCAACACATGTACATATAATACCATATTTTCCGTAATATCACAATCAAAAGAAATTCTTCCCCAGCTGGCCCCCTCTTCGGCGGAATCTATAGCCGGAAGATACAGATGACGGTCGATCTCACGGTTTAAGGAAAGCGTGCCTTCGCCGGCTATTTCCATGCCATAAAGGCCGGAGTGCTTTAATCTGTTGTTTTTAATGGTATATGTAATTCCTGCCATTATACTTCCCTCTTAATCTGTTGCCGTCACGGTTTCGATACGGATATGTCCGGGACAAAGAAGACAGTTGTATGCCGGGATGACGTCTGCATCCTCCATCTTAGCAGCAGCCATTGATTTAGGCCGGATGGACAGATCATATACAAACTCAACACAATCAAGTATCTCTATGGCGTGGAACACTTCATCAAAATGAAGCCTGTCTCCAAAGTTCTTATCTGAATTCAGATAATCCACCTGGCGCTTGATCGTATCGATTATCTCCTCTTCACAATTGTCATAGTGAAGCTTGACATAAACCGTACCCGTAACATTTACCTCAGTATATACGGGCTGTGCCAGCTCGATCCTGGTGGTAAGAAGTCTCCGCTGCTCGAGCCTGTTCATTATGATGTCCTGATACAGCTTCGGTAACTTGGGGAACTCCTCATCAGTACCGGGCTTTACAGCTATTGATACCAGGTTTTTGCTCTCGTCCATCATGGCATGTGCCTTGTGGATGCAAAGCCCCGGTGTCTTTTTGACTATCTCCTCATAATCCCTGGTGGTAACTGCGGTATACGCGGTATCCATATCTATAAGGAAGCGCTTTCTCACATCCTCCAAGGATTCCCTGAAGGCACCGCCGATACCGGGACCGGGATTGAAATAAGTGTTACCGGAGGGATCACCTATCGACTTAAGATGGTTGCCTGCACGGATATTGCCGTCAGCTCCCTCGTGGGTGGCGATGCCTGCCAAAAACAGCTCGGCACCGATGAAATCACCGGCATCCTCTATCATGATCTCGCCGTCACCCTCATACAGGTGGTAATACAGGCTGCCTTCTTCATTGTGCTCCGGCCGTACAAAATCGAATACTTCATCTCCGTTATCATCGATCCTCTTGGCGATGATGGTAAAGTTATGAGGCACTATCCTCTTATAAGGAAGGCTAAGCCTCTGCTCATCATAACCTAAAACCTTTCCGATACGGAATTTTCTCATAACGTCCTCGGTATAAAGGACAACGCGCACACAGTCACGCCCGCGCTCAGGACCAAAGCCCCTGCCCGACTTATCAAAACGGAGGGTCATATTGCTGATGCCATGATCGATCCTGTCATAAAATCTGCCGGGTCTGTCGAGAGCACCTGAATAATCATACAGGCGGTAGGACTCGCCCTTTCCCTCACGAACGAATACGTTAACGTAGACCTCCTCGTTCATACCGGAAATCACATCTATCTCAGTGGACTTGCCAAAGCTTAAGCACTCTGAAACGGTATGCTTCTGCCACACCTCAAACAAAAATGCATCTATGGCAACAACCCTGGGACGGATATCGTACTCAGCCCTTGTCAGTGTAGCGCGGATGCAGTATCCGCTTACGGGAGTTTCAGTAAATTCAATGGCACCCGAGGGTATCCACATGCGGATCTCTCCGCTGGACAAAAAGGCATTTGTGCCATCCCTGACCTTCATCTCCACCCATCCTGCATCCGTGTAGCATTCCCACTTTATGGATGCAAAGGAGTTTACGCTGTTAGCGGTAAAACGGTTCCTGTTATAGCGCTCACGGAGTGAGAAATAAAACACAGTCTCACTGCCCTGGGGAGGAAGCTTATTGGAGATAAGATACATCTCGTCTCCCTCTATGGGCTTTTCGCCGAATACTGCTGTGGGGACCTTGGTCTCACGGTCCATAAGGTGGTCAAAGGATATGTATTCATCCCCGGAAGCCTTTTTACCGAAGATACCTGTGATCTTGCGGTCATCGATCTCGATCACACGGTCGGTCTCGAAGAACATGTCACCGATCATAAACCTGTGGTTTGCAGGAAGGGTGACGGGATTATTAACCTTGTCTGCAGTGATAAGAAGCCTGGCTCTCCTGCCGCGCTCTGGAGTAAAGCCAACCATTTCAAGAAGACGGCGCTTTACCTCCGGGGAGGCCTCCATGATATGCTCCTGCTGCAGGGTCTCAAAACCGATAAGATTCTCGAGTATCGTGATACCCGGATCAGCTGCGTTAAAGTCTGTCCACTCGTCCGTATAAAGGGGAATCGTGGTCAGCGCGTCAGCGTAACGCTCTTCATAGGTTTTTCCTTCATTTGCAATATACTTTAACATATTACTTCCTCATTAGTAGATGATATGAACCTCATGTTTTCCGCTTCTGGGTACCATGAATGGCGTCACCTTCAGATCCTCAAGATCCACTTCGTGATAACCGTCCGCATCTGTATAAGAGGCGATCATCACGGATTTTCTTACGATGGCACGGCTCTTTAAGATGCCGAGTCTCATAAGTATCTGGGGCTTTTTGGGGATGGTGCCGATCTTCCAGCCCTTGCCATCGCCATAGCCCAAAGGATCAAGATAATCATCCAGGCAGTCATTGAGCATGTTCTGGATCTCGAAGCTGTCATCCAGCGAGACCACCGTTACCCATGCGCCAACGGAAATATCCACGTATACCGGCTCTATAAGGTGAAGCTTATCCGCCACAACAGTAAGCTCACACTGTTCTATAAGGTGATTTTTCAGTCCGCCCACTACCCTGTGGTAAGCAAAGCTGCCCTCATGGAACTCCTTCATAAGGAGGATGAAGGTAAGTGCGGAATCATCTATTTCTCCCTCTACCGTCTGACCCACGATACCTGCCACCTGGTCGATGGTATCGGAATAGGCGCTGATGGCGCGGAGATAATCATCCATTGTTACAAGGCGCCTGCGGGAGCTTAGGATACTTGCTCCGCGTTCAAGTGCCGTATCGATATTTTCAATATTGGAACCGCCGTAGGACTTATTGGGATTGCTGATATCCCCGATAAAGGTAAGATGTCCCATGGACTCCTTTATGGCTCCTGCCTCCACATTGCCCGCAGCTCCGTCGCAGCAGCGCACTGTAAAGCGGATAGCCACGTCATCCACTACCCTGGGGATCCATGTATCAATGCCGTCTCCGAAAACAAGCTCATTGGAAAGGCGGTCCAAAAGATAAACTCTGGGATCCTCCGAGGTCTCCAGACGATCCGTCTCATGCCAGAGGACAAAGAAGGCGGTAATAACACCCATGGTATCCTCTTCGATCCGGATATTGTCGGGATCATCGTTTTTCATCTCTCGCATCTTATCCTGGGTGTAGCGCCCCATCTCGTTGACCCATACCCTGGCATCCAAAATACCGGTGGCACCGATCATAAACCTCATATTGGGTACTACTTCCTCGATATAAACCTCGTCCTCCTCCTTGGTCTCGATATTGGAAACCTGGACGGCGTTCATGGATATGGTCTTGATCCTGGGTAAAATGTCCGTGTTCTCTCCGGGCAGTTCCTTTTTCATGCGGACTATACGAAGCCACCACTGCTTTTTACCCTCGATCATGGCTGAAACCCAGTCTGAGGGAGGTACAAAAGCGATAACACCTGTCTTTGAAAAGTCATCTGTGAAATCAAGTATCTTCATGCGCCTGAATGTACCATCGGGGCCACTGTACTCCACTGCAAAGGGAAGTCCCTGGTAGCGAAGCTCCTCCTCCAGATCGAACAGGATGCTCACAGGTCCCTGGGCAATACGCTTTGAAAATCCAAGGTACAGAGCGTCCTCCTTGTACTCACTAACTGAGAAGATAGTAAGCCCCTCCCTGGAGATCTTTTTATTGGTCAGATCTATCCTCTTTGTGCCGGAGATCATCTCCGTCTTTTCAGCCAAAAGATATTTATCCTCAAAGGAATAGGATATGGTCAGATTGCTGATAACGGGATAATGATGCAGTGAGGGGAACAGATAGCAGTTGTCACTGCGGCTGACCTGCAGCCTTATGCTCTTGCCCTCGTAGGCACCTGAACTGATGGCTACCCAGTCATCCGGGCAGACAAAGGACATCTCGATATGCCTTGCGGTGTCATCCGAAAAAATGGCGGTATAGTTGTCATCAAAGTTAAGCTTCTTCCAGCCGATGCCGTTATAGTACTCAATGGCAACCTCGTCAACGAAGCTTTCAGCAAAGACCTCGTCCTCTTTGTTCTTGGGACGCCTCTTTATGATCTTAAGGGACTTGTCCTCTTCCTCAGCCTTAAAGGTGATGCGGTTTGTTTCAAAGGACAGATCAAAGCTTAAGGTAATCCTTGCACCGGCCTTTGAGAAATACCTGTCATGGCCGATATAGCACTCATTAAATACGGCAAGTGTATCGGTAAAGGGTAAAAAGCGCTCCACTTCCAGATCGTTACTGTCGTTTGCCACGCTTAAAGCAGCGGTGGGAAGACCGTTTGCAGAAAATGTGATGCCACCTGTCTTTCTGGAGGTATGGATCTTGTCATTAGCCACCAGAGCCAAAAGATGGGTGGTTTCCACGCCAATCGGAGCTCCGAAGGAAGGCTTTTCCTTTTTGATGACAAAGGTCTCATTGTCGGGCATGATACCAACCTGATCCACCGTCTCAAGGCCATCCTCACTAACATACTTAAAGGAATACTTACCCTCGGCGATCTCACGTACCAGCTCATCGGAATCCTCAAACCTGATATAGATCTCATCATCAAGCACATCAAACAGGAACCTGTGATAAAATACCACGGCATCCCTGCCTATGCCCTTCATCCTGCCGAAAAGGGTAAAGGGTTTAAACTCGGGCTCGGTAATGGTCTCAACGGAGGTATATGCGTTCTCAGGAACGTAATCCTCGATACCGTTTGCCTCGGCCTCCTCGGGAAAAAGGGTCTGTATGCCGCCCTCACCATATATTTTGGGAATCTCATAGGTACCCAAAAGAGGTGCAAAGGTGGCCTCCTCTCCATCTGTCATAAATGCGGATACTATATTTGAGCCCGTAACATATATGCTGTGGTCGGTCTCAAAGATCACTTCCCTGTCGTCTACCTGTGCCAAAAGCTTTGTACCCTTGGAAACTCCGGTACCATCGATAGTATCGGCAAGTACATCCATGACTACAAAGCCTGCAGAGGGCTTCGCCGGAAGCAGGGAAATGTCGAGCATGTTGACAAACTCGGTGTGATATCTGTCCATGATATTATTGACATGGGCGATATTCTCCTCCATGTTTGTAGCATATATCTTCGCAATGGCCGTACCAATGTCCGGCTTGTCATTATCAAAATGCCAGCCTGTTTCATAAAGATGGGCCAGTTCGGAGATACGTGCCTCTATATCCGCCGCATTACGGGTGTCGATATTAAATTTCTTCCACAACTTGCGGTTCATAAGCCAAAGACTCCTTTTCTTCTTCCTCTTCTTCTTCGGTCTGTGCTCTCATATAGAACGGGAATACCAGATTGTCCTCTGTATTGGTGTCAGCTATCCGGTAGCGGATATTAAAAATTATCATACCGGAATTGCCTGTAACCTCAGGCTCGATATCCAGCTCCGAAATACGTGGCTCCTGAGAGGTGATCTGCTCACTTATGGTACGTGTGATCCAGCCGAGTGTTCCGGCATTGATATCCATAAATGTATAGCCCATTATCTCTGAACCGAATTCCGGCCTCATGGGACGCTCGGAAAGCTGTGTGGTCAGGATCAGATAGATGGACTGCTTCACACTCTCATCGGCGCTTACCGTCACAAACCTGCCTGTAGCTTCATTTATCTGTGGAGGGAACTTCATTCCGGTTCCCAGAAAATCTTTTGTTGCCATAAATCTCACCTTTATCCTAGCTTTATAGGTTTACCGGTTATCGTTGCAGGACCTGCAGCTTTCAGATCCACCTTGCCCTGTGCCTGAAGGTTAAGAGTAGCTCCCGAAAGCTCCGCAGCAGCATTGCCTTTTAAAAGTATCCTGCCCACGGATTCTATTGCAATATCATTAGCGGAAACGGATATTTTTCCGGTCATACCGTTAAGTGATACGGAGATGCTCTCTCCTACGGTTATATCCAGCTTCTGCATCGCATTTACTGTTATCTTACCGTCAAGGGTGTTCATCTCGATGGAGGCATTACCGTCATTATCCTTTATTACAATCTTGTGCATCTCGTTATCCAAAAGGACCTTGTGGGACTCACCCGCAGTATAGATGCTTATCTTGTCGTTGGAGCCATCCTCCTCAGCGCCCTCTCCGGAAACCTTGCTTCCATCTGCAAAAATGATGGAGCTGCCGTGCTTGGTGCGGATACCCTTGTAGATATTGCCCATATGCTTCATTTCCTTAAGGAACTTATCCTTGTCCTTTGGAATGCAGCCGATGATATAGGGCCTGTCGATGATACCCTGGTCAAAGACCACCAGCACCTGATCACCCACCTCGGGGAGGAAATAATGTCCCCATTCATCCCCGGAAGCCGGCTGGGCAACCCTGGCCCATTTTAAAACATTGGCATCCTCATCCCTTACGTGGATGGAAACGCAAACCCTGCCGGGCATCTGAATATCGTAGTTATCAGTAACCTCTCCGACAACTACCCCGAATATACGGGGGTCACCGGTTTCCGACTTAACCAGATTTTTTTCGGTCACCTCATCAAAAATGTCAAATATTGCCATTTTTACTCCTTATAACAAACTTGCAAGATCCGTTGCCAGGGACTGTGCCTTGCCCATGATACGGGTGGTGTAACGCCCTGTCTCATCCATCATGTGATGAACGCTGGTAACGTAAAAGGTATTTGAAACCGCAGTGCCCAGATCCGTAACCTCTATGAACCTGCCCGGTATCACCTCGGGAAGCCCCATGATCTCCAGATCCAGATTACCAAACCTAAAGCTCATATTATCGAGAATATAACTGCTCCTGCGCTTGGCCTCCAGCTTGTCCGTAACCGTGGGATCCACGTATACATATTCCGAACCGGAGATAATGCTCTTTGCCTGGGATTTAGCGGAAATCTTGTTCCTGTTTTTAGCAGAATTCTCAACCACCTTGGCCTTTCCAACATCCAGCCCCCTGACTTTTACGCTGCCTACCAGACCCGTAATGTCATAGGTTACATTCATGTTGAATATGTTGCAGGAATTGTTAAACGAAAGTAAGGTCGTTCCGTCACCCCTGGCCTCCCTGAAAAGAACCTGTCCGCCTATGCAGTAAAACTCATAATTGAACTTTTTGGCTGCCCTGACCACAAACTCGTAGTCACTCTCTCCCACCATCTCGATGGACTTATCGGTAGTACCCGTATTCACATCAAAGACATCCGGAGTATCGCTGACCGAAAGCTTGGTGATGATCTTGGGAGGAGCCGCTTTTCCCGTACCGGTCATGTCGGTCATCTCCATGTATAGCTCCTGCTGAAAGATCTCTTTTACGGCACCACTGTATGATTCTGCCTTAAGAGCCTTGTGATAGTGGTTTGCCATCATGATACCCTTTACATCCATGCAGGTCACCCTGACATGGGGAGCGGCGGAATCATCGATCACAAACTCAACCCTTACGATCACGCCCCTGAAAACCTCTCTGGTAACATTGGAATAACCCAGGGCAACAACTACAGTCGATCCTAAGATAATGAATTTTTTTATCTTATCATATTCAAACGTAGACTTTATCAGGTCATAGCAGTCATACAGGGAAAAAGCTGCCTGGCCGGCCTCAAACCCGCAGGTGAGATCCACCTCCACATCGGAAACGGATACTCCGGACTTGTTGCCGCGGATACTCTCGCCATCAACGGTAATGACCACCATTGGATCGGCAAAACCCTTGTAATCATCTTTAAGGGAAGAATATGTAAAAAAATCCAACATAAAACACTAATCTCCCAAAACTTCCTTGGTAATATCCTTGGCGATCTTAAGAGCCCTGGCGCTGCCCAAAGCAGCATCAATAAAGGCTTTTTTGTATGAACCATACCACATACCGAGATTCGCCTGTCCGTTGGCGGCCTTGATATCCTTATCAGCCAGATAAAGGGTCAGTGCCACTTCACTTCTTACTGGCCTGCCCATCATGTCAAACATCTTGTACTGGGCATTGACGCTTTTAAGTACGCCCTTGTATCTCAGGGGACCCCAGGCAAAAGCCACATACCTGGTCTTCGGGTTGTGGAGGGCTGCTATAAGACCCTCCGTAGCTGCCTGTACCGATATGGACAGTCCGCCGTAGGCCACGTTTACCGCCTTCCATGCCGCCTTTGCAGCAGTGGTAAGTGAAAAGTCCAAAAAGTCAAGCGGGAAGCTGTTCTGCAGCTCCATCTGGTCAAAGATCAGATTGACGCTTAAGGAATAGTTGGTATCAAGGGGTGTAGCCTTGGCTGCCTTTCCTACTTCACTGTAATCGATGGTATCGTAGGAACCACCGGAAAATCCGTTGATATTAAGGGTGGCCGGATTGAACTGTACCACAAACTCCTTGTCATACTCCCCCAGGTCGATGCCGAACTGATCTGCTATAGCTTCCTGTGCGGCTGCCTTTGCCTTGTCCTTAAGCTTTGAGACATTGGCACCTCCGGGGATACTGCCCGCACCGGGAACAGCCGATCCGGGTGAAACGGGATCCTTGGGAGGAAGCTCCTTTTCCGCCATGTCACGCTTATCACATATGAGTATGCTCGCTTTTTCACTGCTTCCTGTTATTGTATTCAGGGCATTTGTTAAAACGCCAAAATCAGCCATGAAAAATCTCCTTTAAAATCCGTACTTGCCCATCTTGGTCTTGGATTCGCCAAATGCGATATTGAATGCAGTGTTCCACTGTCCGTCATCGGATACGTACTTGATGGTCTTGGTGGAGTCGTTCTGCTGGATACTGAGCCTCACCTTAGCAAGGATGGGATTGCCCAGCTTGTTAAACATCTCATACCTGACATCCACGTTAGTAAGCTCACCATGGAAAAACATATCAGACCAGACGAATATCACCTGCTTTAACCTCTTGAAGTTAAGAAGTGACAATAGTCCGTCACACTGCTTCTGTACCGAATAGCCGTCACCGATGGAATTGAAGACTGCGGATGCAGCTGTTTTGGTCAGCTCCTCGGCATTCATGGAAAGTCCCTCCAAATGGAAGGCATCCGCCACGTTGATATCTTCAAAAACCAGCTCCACGGAGAAGTTGGTCCTCATGACGTTTGAGGAGATCTGAACCTGGGTGCTGCCTGCATCACCACCTGCAGGTGGACGAAGCATGCCTCCGCCATTAGCTGAGATCTGTATGCTTTTGGGGTTGTACTGCACCGTCATCATGGAATAGTTGTCAGCTGAAAAAGCTGCACTGGCGGTTGCGCTTTTCAATGTGGCAGCCGACACCAGGCTTACAACGGGAAGTGCCCCTGCAGCCTGCTTAAGCTTGCCCTTAAGTCCCTCTGAAGCAACGCCGGTCTTTGCATTTTTTGCCTTGGCAGCAACCAATGCCTTAAGAGCCATGGAGTCCTTATTTCCTACCATGGCATTCATGGCATCTGCAGCACCTGAATCCTTGACCTTCGGAACGTAAAGCTGTGCCTTGGGTAAAAGATAATGCAGGCCCTTGTATATTCCGGTAGCTCCTGCCAATGCGGCTGTATAGCCGACCTGTTCTCCTGTATAGCTTGCCATCTATCACATACCTCTTCTTCGTCTTTCGCTCATAAGCTGCCGCTCCAAGCGATTGTAAACCTTACCTGTTATTGTTCCGATCTGCCGGTTGATATTGTCCTGTATCATCCGTGTTATCTGATCTTCGTTCTGCTCGTTTATAACGGTGGTATTAACGTTGTTTATCTGCTCTCTTGTCACGGTTTCTGTGTTATCCACCTTGGTCTCCATCTTTTTGGTCTCGTTTCTGACCTCGTTTATCTCACGCCTGATGGAGTTAATGGTTTCCTCATCAATGGTAACGTCATTTACCTTGTGCACCAGACGAACCGTTTCGGGAGTGATCCTGCCCACAGTCTCCTCAACAGTTCCGACACGGTCGGTGATCCTGCGCTCCGACTCGGTACTTTTTTCGATAGTCTCGGAAAGCTTGCTGGTCTCTCTTATGAGCCGTTCCTCGCGCTCCGCTTCTATCTGCTCCCTTACCAGTAAAAACTCTGCATTGCTCTGTACTGTATGCGTACCTGCAAAAATCTCCGGGGACTTGATGTACTGCTCTATGGTTCGGTAGATCTCCTGGGTTTTGGCGGGCAGTGCCTCGATGAACTGCCGGGCAGCCTCGTCACTTACTTCCTCCTCACGGGCCGCTTCCTCTCTGGCCATCTGTTTAAATTCCTCAGGATGCTCAAAGGCGAACTGCATACTGGCCTTTTTATCCTCATCCGTCATGCCAAGGTCACTGCCCTCAGCCATATGACGTGACATGTTTTCAAGGTTTTTGATATATTCCCTGCGGCGCTGTTCATTCCTGATGTTCATCTGGTAAACCTGCTGCTCTAAGGAATTCCTCTGGTCCACAGTGATCTCGGTTACCGGCTTTTCTGCTTCCTCTGCCGGTGCAATCTCAGGATATACCATATCGGCAGACTCCATGACATCCGTCTCGAAAAACTGCTGTGTCGTCATGTTGCTGCCGTCATAATAGTGATTAAGTATCTCGGCGATGGCGTTCTGTTCGTTTATAAGCTGTTGGGTCTGCTGAATGGTCACATCACCGGCCCTGTGCTCGGAAATGATGTAGGCCGTGTTGCCCTCCATACGCTCAAACACATGCTCCGCCGCTCCGTAGAAAGCATTCTCCGTGCGATAGAACTTATCACCCACGCTCACGCTTTTATTTGTAATGTTCTCGTACAGGTTATCCGCTAAGGATAAAAGTACTGCGGAGGCTATCTGCTCTGCCACAGCCTCGGGCTCAAGCGCCTTCTCGCCCTCCATGGGGCTCTCGTAATAGTTTTCATGTCTGTAAACCAGGGGGACCGACTCACCCCTAACGGATTCCCTAAGCCTCTGCAAAAGTATCTGCTGGGAAAGCCGCTGTTCCTCGGTCATTCGGTATGAATCCGCATTTATCACCGTATTGCTGTCACCGGTGGAGCGGAAATTATTCTGCATGCGGTAGACGGCTGCCGTCATCCACCTCTTAAAAACATCCTCATGAAGATGGAGGATCTCTTCCGACTCATTTGTGATCTCAGTATGATCCCCCTCTTTGGTCTGCATCCTGTAAAAGGAGATCATCTGTGAAAGCTCCTGGCGGTTTTGCCAGTAGGTCTCTATTAGGTTGTTATTTTCCTTCGTCTCGTCAAAGAGGTTATAGACCTTTTTCATGAAGGTCTTTTCATCACTGATACCCAGCTTGTGGAGGACGTTTGTGATGTAAACCTCGTCCTGGTAGGTAAGATTTCCGTCAGCCGAAACCAAAATCCGGTTCATCAGGTTATTTACTATCTCAACCTTTTTAAGCTGAGTGTTGTGGATTTCAGTCTCCGATAAAAATGATGAACCGCCCTCACCCAGCATGAATATCTCCGGTGGCTGGGTCACCAGATGGAAAAGATCCTCCCTGGTGATAAACTCCGACATCTGGTCGTAGTTGGCCATGATGCGCCTGCCAAAGGACTCATTGCTTTCGCAGAGATCGGGGTTTAATACGGTTTTTATCGGTGCTGTGATGGTTAACATATATTATCTCTTCAAAAAGTCTTCCTTGGTCTCAGGATACTTCATGGCGTGTGCGGTATTGGGCCAGGTATTGGCCTTTGCCATGGCTTCCATCTTTTCACGGGTAAGCTCATTCTGGGGATGTGTGGCATGCATCTGGCCGTTGCCGGTGTACTTATCGGGTGAGCTGTCAAAATGCCAGGTATTGCGCTCTGCGGTGGTCCTCATCTGAACCTCAGTCTTTTTATTTTGGGGGATCGCGCCATCATCAAAATGCTGAGGTCCCTCACCGATATAGTCTCCCTCGCTGTCCTTGGAGAAATGCCAGGTGTTGCGTTTAGCCTGAGAAGCATGAGCTGTCTTGCTCTTTTTATTCTGCTTGATATTGCCATCATCAAAATGAGTCGCCCCATCTCCTATGTAGTCCGCTGAGGGATCCTTGGGGAAGTGCCAGGTATTGGCCTTGGCATCCGATACAAACTGCTTAAGGGTCTTTTTATTCTGATCGATGGCTTTGCCGTCAAACTTGCCGAAGTTTGCATCCCAGTGAACACCGTTACCGAGATAATCGCCACCCACAGGATCGAACTCCCAGAGATTTGCTGCAGCAGCATCCACGAATTCTTTCTTTTCCTTCTTGTTGGCTTCGAGATCGAACATACCCTGGTTAGCGTACTTATTTGCGATATTGGCCTTGTTGCCTTCGGTTTTAAACTTCCAGGATTCCATATCCATGTCGCCGGGGATATCCATCATGTAAAGCTGATGATAGGCGATGGTGATGGTCTCGGTCAAAAGTCCGCTCTTTTCAGCATCGAAGCCGCCGATCTCCTTGTTCATGACCTGTGCGCCAAAAAATACATATACGCGCTCGGGAGCCCAGGTAAACTCAACCTTGGCTTCCTTGGTGCCGCGGTTGCCGCCCACAAAAAGCAAAAGAGGCAGCGCAAATGCGGTTCCATTGGGCATGGGATCGTAAAAGCTGTCTGTAAGGTAACGCTCTACCTGGATGGTATGGGGCTTTGTCACATGCTTTCTCTTGATGTGGACATAGTCATTCATGCCGCCCTCTTCGATCTGTTCGAATTCATTCTCCTTAGTAAAGGGACGGATGGATTTGAGAGCTACATCAAATGCGCCCTCTACACGAAATACAAATCTGAAATTAGGTAGTATGCTCCAACGATCTTCTTCATAACCGTTTTTTGTATCATCTGCCATAACAATTACCTCTTTTATACTTTACCACTGTGGCGATGGACTCATGTCCAGAATGGACTTTTCTTTTCTGCCTTCTGAGGGAGTAATGCTCGCGTTGATGGAGGAAATCTCCCTGCACCACCTGCGCCTGGTTGCATGGTCGAGTCCGAGTACTTCATGCTCGGGCCAGTGGAAATAGTAGGAAATAAACGCCATCTCCTTAAACATCTCATCCTGTGGATAGAGCTTTATCCCTCTCTTGTAAAATTTATGGGGATGTCATGCTCCTTTCCGCAGTCCGGGCAGATAAAATGCATGGTAGGAGGTTCGATGTCGTTGATCCTCTGATACATATCCTGCAAAAATGCCAGGTCTGCCGTAAAGAGCTTTTCTATGGTGGCGGGTGCTATAATGTTTACGCCCTCGATCTCCGTGATCACTGACGCTAACAGAACTATGGTAAGATATGCCGGATTCGAGAGAACTCTCGGATCGCGCTGTGCATTCATTTCGTCTCCCGCCGTTGCCAGCCTCATCTTTCCGTGCCTGTGCACCTCCCCCGTGCTGTCAACGTATCCTTTAGGTAAGTCAAACTCAAAAAGTGTTTCCATTTTATCTCCCTTCTCCTTTAAACCAAAAAATTCTATCAGGCGGGAAAGCGTAAAGCTTTCCCGCAAGATACAATCTTTTAGTTAGGAATTACCATTTCCTCGAACGCGATCTCAACTGACTCAAGAGCTACGTCTGAATTAGCTGCATCAAGCTCGGGTCCTGTGTAATGAGCTACCCATGCATTGGTGAGCATCCATACACGGCTTCCGGTTGCGATCTGCTCGGTAGTCGTCTGAGGAGCACCGCCATTGATGTCGATAAGCTCGATCTGAACGTTGTTTCTGGGAATAGGTCCGCGACGCTCGGATACACACTCCTGGATCCATGTCTTGAAAGCATTATTCAGAGTATAACCGAAACGAAGTGTCACGTTACCATGCTTTACCAAACCGGGGATCTTGACAGGAGCAAGTGAATTGGCATTGCCCTGTCTGAATTCGATCACATCGATCTGAGCATCAATTCCGGTCACCTGGTTAAAGGCTGCTGCGCCGTTAACACCATCAACGGAGACACGGAAGTTCATTTTTGTCAGGGGGTATGATAACCCGCTACCATTATCATAAGCAGTTGCCTGTGCCATTTATCTTTCCTCCTTTCTTAACCCTCGCTTGACTCAGCCTCGCCGCCGCCTTCTCCGCCTGCATCAGATGTATACTGAGACAGTCTGAAGATTACGAACTCAGCAGGACGGCTGGGAGCGATACCGATGTTGCAGATCAAACGGCCTGCGCGGATATCGTCCATAGTCATTGTTGTGCCGGGGCCAATCTCTACGAAATAAGCCTCGCCTGCTGTGCCACCGGCCAGCATGCCTGTCCTCCACATACTCTCGAGGAATGAGGAGATTGTAAGGCTGACTCTCTGCCAGAGTGTAGCATCGTTGGGCTCGAATACCACCCAGTTTGTAGAAGCCTTGATGGACTCCATAACATAGATGAAAAGCCTGCGGATGTTGACATAACGGAAAGCTGCATTGCTTGAAGCTGTACGTGCACCCCAAACCCTGATGCCCTCGCCGGGAATGTTACGGATGAGGTTAACGCCTGCGGGATTGAGGAGATCCTGCTCAGCCTTTGTGTAGTTAACAGAAAGACCATTACAGAATACTGTCTCGTTTGCAGGAGCCTTGTGTACGCCGCGAGTCTGGTCTGTACGTGAGTAGATACCGATTACAGCACCTGAAGGCGGAATGTCAGCTGTCTGGTTGCTGCCGCGGTCAAATACCTTGATCCAAGGATGATACATAGCGGCATATGTGCTGTCGATGATGCCTCTGTAGTCAATGAGGTCATCAACCTTTGTAGCATCATGAGGCATATCGAGTACTGCGAAACGGTTCTTCTGATTCTCACAGTGAGCTACGAGTGCTACTGCAACCTCAGGGATTGTAACGCCGGGTACTGCCATGATGTTAACGTTGTCATTCTCAAGGAATGCCTGGATACCGGTACGGCCGGAAGGACCATCGTCAACACCGATAAATGTGCCTGCATTAACGCTCTTGATGGATCCGTCGGAACCACCCTCTAACGAGAAGGTGCCCTCTGTGATGCCCTTGCCAAGGATCGCCTCAACGGGGTTAGCGATAACTGTTGTAGCAGCCTCGCCCTTTTCGCCCTTAACTGACTCATCCTTAACAGCGCCTGCCTCAACCTTGATAAGGTTGGACTTTGCAAGGCGTGCCTTGATGTATGTAGGAGCTGTGTCATTAAGTGTTACGTCGAAGTAGTTCTCGATCTGGTCGTTGTAACGAACCTGTACGTCGAAGGTAACGAGTGAGATCACGGTCTTGGGAATAACACCGTCATCAACGGGGTTGCCCTTGAACTTTCCAACGAAAGTAACCTGCTTGTCGTAGATCATCTCGATACGGTTGTACTCACCGTTGAACTCAACGATGTCGCCCTCACGGAAGCCCTCTACAGACTTAGCTGTAAATACTGTGTCGGATTCCTTTTTAAGGAGCTGCATACGACGCTTGCTTACTGACTTAAGAGAGATCTGGATACGGTTGCCCCACTTACCTTCGTTGGCAGCGGAAATATCCAAAATACCCATCTTCTTTGCTGCAGCCTTAGCATCATCGGGAACAACACGTGCTATGAAGCAGCGTGTGCCACCGTTTATGAAGAACTGCTCAACAGCATTGGCAAGATAACGATACTCGCCATGTGTATACTCGGAGAGGAATCCTCCGAACTGTCTTAAAAAGCTCTTGAAGTTTGTAACTAAAACGGGAGCTCCCCCTGCCGGTCCCTTTTCTGCGAGTCCGACAAAACCTGCTGTGCTGGTTCCAACTCCCTCTACGTTACGCGGAGAGTTATCTATCTCTTCCACATATACTCCGGGGCTAAAATATTCAGCCATATTTTTTTCTCCTTCCTGATAAAATTCTTCGATCACCCTCCGGTGACCACTGTTTTTTGACCGGAATCTACTACTGAGATCGAACCACCGTATGCACACATACATGTACATCCCTGGGTAAGACAAGGCTTTCCGCCTATCAGTACTGTCGGTGATTCAGCAACCCATGCTGTCGTCTGGGGAGTACAGGGCTGCGGTGTCAGTACTCCGAGAGCCGCTGCCGTGGCAGCTGCTACTGCCGGATTGGAAAGTGTGGAACACATCCCAAAAGGTGTTATGTTCACCGTACTTGACGCATCTGAAATGTTGCCTCCCGGCTTTCCGCCTATTAAGACCGATGGACTGGCGGTTGCCTTAAATGGTGTTGAGGTCGAGCCAAATGTACATGACAGTGATGAGCCCGAATTTACAAGTACACTCATTTCGATTCCTTTCTCCAAAAATCCTTAAAGCGTCACCCCCTCTAATTCGTGGAAGTTAACGCTTTTGTATCTGACCTCTCCGTCTACGACGTATTTGACCAGATACGTTTGACGCTTACCGTCATCCCTGACCCGAAGTAAAAACCTCCCGTCATCATCCACCTGACCGAATATCCTGCGGCAAATTGGTGAATTAACGGTAAACTCGTCCTGAAGCGGATTCCTTAAAAGAACCTTGTGGTTCTCGAGCTGCTCGACGATCTCGATGCTCTCGTAGGTATCCTCTTCACTGTGGTACAGGCCGTAAAACGAATGAACCATGTTCATCCTGCGGTTCGGTGCATATATGGTCATGATCCGCTTCTTTGGATCAAATTCCCTTATGCCCGATAGTGGCCTGCCCGGATGGATACATTCCAGTGACGAAAGTCCCTTAAGAGTTCCGGATAAAGAAAGCATCTTCGGCCCGGAATTGTCGTTCTCTGACGGTATCAGGAACGCATCCACTGTTGGGAGTCTCTCGTCAAGTGCTTCGTAGTCGACATACACTTTAAAGGGTTCGAAACCTAATACATCAATCTGCATAAGACCGTTTTCCCTGCCGTGATTGATAAGTATGTAGTTGCCGAATCCCCTGGCAGTCGGGCGGAACTGTTCACCATCCATGGTAAATGTGATGGCCCGCTCATCTACTGAAAGCCCTGTCGTAGTATCCTGCAAACGGATCAGAAGATCCAATCTGCTGCGGATGACTCCTTCTTTTTCTGCCACTTTTAGCTTTCCCCTCCTTTCTCCACTACGATGCCGCCCTATCAGGCATCTGCGGGTTTCTCACCGGCCACATGAAGTCCGAACTGTGCATCAACAACACGAGGTGTATTGATAACAACTTCGCTGGATACGAATACGGGTGCCGCCTTGTAAAAAAGTGAGATCTGATAAGGCTTGTTGATCGCACTCCACACCCGAACCTTTTCCTCGAGACCGATCTTTGCCTGGGACAGCACGATCGGCGGCTCCTGGGTATCCAACCAGTTTTGCAGTTGGGACGGAAGCACCGAAGGATGATCGTTAACGATCTGAGTGACCTTTCCGACTATCTTCTGGAAGTCCTGATCCTTCAGTCCTGCCTGGCCTCCGGAATTTATAAATACCATATAGTAGAGACTATACGGTTTTGGCGGCGGTGCCATCTGCGCCCGGCCCCTGGGGACCGTGGGCGGAGGAGCTACTGTGTCCTCTTCTTTAACGTCGTAGAGGTAAAGCCCCACTATGTAGTCTACATCCTGTGATGCCGGTGATGATACCTCGATGTTATTAGGTGATGGTATCGGCTCCGGACACATCTTGTCTCTTAATAGTCCGAGGATGTAATTACTAACGTCTGAAATGATTGTGTAATCAGCCATTTGCTGTTCCTCCAAACGGTTTATCTTTATCCTGGTTCGTATAATAACATAACAAGTGCAACAAATGTGCAACTTTATCAAAAAAAATCTAAAAATTTTGATGGAAATGGCAAATTTGTATATTTTGCCTTGCTTTTCAGGCATTAATCCCCATAAAGATCGATAAGCTTAAGGATGATATCCTTGATCTGGACCTCCATCTGAGTGGTTACCATGACAGCGTAATAAGTATCAACTATATACTCTGCCCTGACTCCCAGCCTGGACTGTGTATCCTCTTCACCCAGGTAAGGGAATCTGGTCTTTTCGCCCCTGTTCATGTAGGGATCACGCTGAGATACCAGACGGGACGCCATATCCTCAGTCTTGCCCTCCAGCTTTTTAACCCTGGCGCTGCCGTAGTTATATACATAGGTCAGGCCGCTGTCGGTACGGGTGGTAGTGATCTCGTTGTTTTCTGTTACAAGCCTGTAGCGTGTGTACCTCCTGGCGCGGTCAAGTGCTCCGAATGATACGTACTCCATGCTGGCATTACCTTTGTACTGGGCATATACGAAAGGATTGCTCTTTTGCATTATGCGTTCCAAAAGGTCCCTGGCCAGCTCGGCTGCCTCTTCGTTTTTATGCTCGCGGCCGTATTGGTTAAGTGCTGCTACAAGTGCCGCCTGGGCATCGGGATCCATGTCATCGAACTTCTGTCCCAGCAATGCCTCTAAGTTGTCGAGCATGCTTCCGTTGGGAACGGGAAGGTTGCTTTCGCCGCCCATGCCGCCGCCTTGGCTTATGTTCTTATCGCCTTCGCCGCCTGTGCCGCTTCCGGTATCGCCGCCTTCGCCCTTGCCGTTTCCGGTATCTTTATTCTTATCATCCTTTTTAAGCTTAACCTTGGGCTCGCCGGTCTTACTGTCGATGGTCAGCTCGGGAACATACCCGTCGGGAACCTTGGGAGGATCGTTTTTATACTTGTCACCCAGTTCCTTAATGGCCTTGGCAAGATCCGGTTTGCCATCATTCAAAGCTTTGTTTGCAGCCTCATCGAAATCAATTGCATCGCCCTCTTTGTCTTCGCCAGGGACATCCACACCCAGCTCCTGCATCTTTCTAATGAGATACTGCTCGTATTCGTTCCTGATCTCCTCAGCATAGGTGGCGTAATCGCCCTTTGCAATCTTGCCCTTCTGGGCGCGGATCCATTTGAGCTGGTCAGTAAGGAGCTTTGCGTAGTTATCCTTGGTCTTTTCACGCATCAGGTAAGCTTCGATCAAAGCCTCCATGGCTCTTTCGCAGTTTTTGGCTGTACTCTGCTGGGATAAAAGCAGTGACTTATGATAGGTGGCCACAGCAGCATCAAGCTCCTCAGTGCTCATCCCGGGCTTATATACTGAGCTTGTATCGTTATAGTTATCGGGAACGTCCATCCTGATATTCCTTGACAGATAGGTATTCTGCTTTTTGATGAGGTTGTCCGTAAGGAGCTTTATCTCCTTGTCGGCAACCTTTATATTGCCGTCACGGATGGCCACGGCCAGGATACCCTCCTCGATGGCCTTGTCCACATCGTCATCCTTTTTCGTCTTTTTAAAGAGTTTCTCCGCGTCATCATAGACAAGCTCGGAGATGGCGGTGTTGCCGCGCACCATGTAAAGAGCGCTGTAATCAACGTATTTATTGTAGGCTGCCTCGGTAGCGGCAGTGATCTCTGTGTTAAGCTTTGTGTTTTGCTTAAAACCGCCCCATGTATCGGCCGTAGGAAGCTGTCCGTTGGATAACAGGTACGCAGCCTTATCCAAAGCACTATATTTTGTCTCAGGATAGTAATAATAAGAATTCTGGATGTTTCTGCCCAGATCCGAGGTGCCGGACTCTGCCATCTTTTTCATCTGGGAAAGCACGGAACCTACTCCGCCATGGAAGTCGCTGTTACTGGAAAGGTTATAGTATGCCTGTCCTCTTCTGGTGGAATCCGCGTTGGAGCAGATCTCGTAAAGATAGCTGTACTTATCCTTGTTGTATATGACGCCCTCCTTGGGCTCGAAAGAATCGTCCTCTTCTCCGGCCTTCTTAGCTTCATCCTTATATTCGAGGAATATCTCCCAGACATTCACCACAGCGTCGTCCATGACATCGGTAAGGTCGTCCCTGGTATCGGAGAAATGATAAAGAAGCCTCATGGATGAGGGAACATTTCCGTCATCACCAACGGAATAATCTCCCTTAAGATCCTCCGCGCGAAGCCCGGTCTTTAGGGGATCCAAAAAGATACCGCCGCTCTTTTCCGTCTCATCCAGCTGCTTTTCAACCTTTTTATTGACTACGGTCCCAAGCCTTGCGCTAAGGGCCTTATTAAGGGTCTGTGCACGCGAAAAATCCCCATCATGAAGCTTTATGGTACCTGTCACCTCGTCATGGGCGAACATGTACTTAAGTCTCTCCACCAAAAAGTAGTTGGACTGGTTCTCAGCGATCTTTGCCTTGTCCTTTTCGTCAGTAACATAGGAAAGAGTGCCGTCAGTGGTCATACTAAGAAGGGTCTGCATCTCGGACATCTCATCTAAGTTATAGGGTGAGGGCTCCAAAAAAGGATTCTTCCTGGAGGCATCGGGATCACTTCCATCAGGATTTATCACGTCCTCTTCCACGCCTCCCTTGACGTACTTGGTGATGAGCATCTCGTCCATCTCTGCGTCATCCACCTTGATACCGCTGCCCACCCGAACAGCTGACATGTCCTTGGCAGTATCGAGATCACGCCACTCGCCGCCTGCCAGCTCACTCTTGTAAAAATACACGTCCTGGTCATAGGTGAGCTTACTCTTTTTGGCTGCTACGCCGATCTCGCCTGAAACTGCCGGTTCAAAGTTTTTGTAGTTTTCCTCTGTGGGAACGATGTCGATAAGATATGTGCCCACCAAAAGATGGGCGTCTGCGGGGACACCGTTTTTCTCTACGAACTGCTTGTAGGTAATGCCGTATTTGCGCTTTGATTCGGGAGCCCACCTGTGGGTCTCCTTTTCACCTGAGGATCCATCTGTCCCCCCGGAGGACTGCTCACTGCTGCTCCCGGAATCCGTAGCCTGCACTAATGCCATGTCAAGAGGCGTCACGGCAGACAACACCATGGAAGATGCCAGCACTGCGGCTAAATATTTGATTGTCCAACCCCTCTTAATCATTTATCTACTCCTATTCAGATTCTGCTTCCAATTCCTCAACTGCAGTTTCGATGGCATCGTAGAAGGCCGAAACCTTTATTTCCATCTTTGTGGTAAGGAATACCGCATACTCGCTCCTGTTTACGTACTCACAGGAAATACCCAGATACTTTTTGGCGTTGCCCTCGTCCAGATATGCGTAGTTTCTGGTAAGGGAGCCGCGGATGTACTCGTCGGTCATCTGTGCCACGTTCTTATCCAGATTGAACTCCTTGCCGGAGCGGTTGGTCATGATGCTGTTTCCGATGATAAACTCATAGCTTCCGGACTGTGATACGTTGTAAATCTGTGTCATGGTAACCTTTCGGCCCTGCTTGACGTATCTGTAGCCGGTGTGCATACGAGGCTTATCCACAGCTGCCAGGTTTACATACTCCGAGGTGGGATCCGAGGTAAACTGGTGGTAGAAGAAACCGTTGTCCTCATCCAGTGCCTGGTACATAACCCCGCGTCCAAACTCGGACACCTCGTCATAGTGGTAATCCTTGCCAAATCTGGTACATGCTGCAACCACGATGGCCTTTTCATCATCACCCAGATCTGCAAATGCCTTGCCGAAAAGATCCTCGATAAGGTTCTTAAGGTCGTCGTCGGTTAAGCGCTTTCCGTTATCATCGCCGCCTCCGTCGCCGCCATCGTCACCGCCGGTATTACCAAGATTACCTTCCTTGGCAGTCTTTATTGCGTCATCAAAGGCATCCAAAACATCGTTACCGGCACCCCTGGCCTCAAAGCTTGCCTTAAGATCCTCTAAGTTTCCTGCTCCCAGCTCACCAAGGGCTGTGATATAGGGCTTGGGATCCCAGTCACCGTCGGGATCCTCCATGATCTTTTCAGTTATCTTGTCGATAGCATCCTGGAAAGGATTGTTTATATTGCCCAGATCCGCATTGGGATCGATGTCTCCGGAATCTCCGTCACCGGTGCCGGTGCCGCCTCCAAGACCGCCGTTATCGTTCCTGTCGCTGTCCTTAATTTCCTGGGCACCGTCCAGGTCGTTATTATCATAGGCCGTCAAAAGATCCGCCTTCATATCCACATTGCCGTCATCCGCGTCGAAATCATCACCGGAAAGGGTTCCCTTTTGAACCTTCTTTAGGATGTCCTTAAGCCACTTAACGTGCTCGTCCAGTGATTCCTTTGCGTATTTGCCAAAGGGATCTTCAGTCTTTAAGTCAGCGTACTGGTCCTCTGCCCAGTCTAAACGCCTGTTGATATAAAGCACGCCCTGGGGCTTGTTGCAGCGAAGTGCATAGGCCTTTATCAGCCCCTGAAGCTGGACCACCTTTGTATTAGCCTCATCCTTCTGGAGCTCTAAGTAGCTTTTCAGTGTGGCCTTGTTGACACCGGGGATGGATAAAACCTCACGGTAGTCATCGTTGGCACCTGCATGGATGAGCTTTGCATAGTTTTCCTCGGCCTCAGGTGTGATATCGTTTATCATGTCCTTCTCTTCGACTTTATTGACGATACCGCCATCCATAACGTTAAAAAGGGTCGACAGC
>CAMODS010000003.1 GCA_946611525.1 uncultured Lachnospiraceae bacterium
TCGCAGCTATCGAGGGATCTTCACTTGGTGAGGCTCTTGACATGGCTAAGGAAGCTAACATCCCCGTTATCGCTTATGACCGTCTGCTTATGGACTCCGATGCAGTTTCTTACTACGCTACATTCGATAACTACAAGGTAGGCCAGGTTCAGGGTCAGTACGTAATCGACGCTCTTGATCTTGACAACGCAGCAGGCCCCTTCAATATCGAGTTTACCGCAGGTGACCCCGGTGACAACAACGCTGGTTTCTTCTTCAACGGTGCTATGGATCTTCTTAAGCCCTACATCGACGAGGGTAAGCTTAATGTAGTATCCGGCCAGAAGACATTTGAAGAGGTTGCTACACCTACATGGGGCACAGACGTTGCTCAGAAGCGTGCAGAGAACATCCTTTCCACAAACTATGCTGATGGCACAGAGCTTGATGTATGGCTTTGCTCCAACGATTCTACAGCACTCGGTGTTGAGAACGCTTTAGCAGCTAACTACAATGGCAAGTATCCCATCATCACCGGTCAGGACTGCGACATTGAGAATACAAAGAACATGATCGCTGGTAAGCAGTCAATGTCAGTATTCAAGGATACACGTACTCTTGCAGCTCAGGTTGTTAAGATGACAGGTCAGATCCTTGCAGGTGAAGAGGTTGACGTAAATGATACTGAGACTTACAACAACAACAAGATCACTGTTCCTTCATACCTTTGCGAGCCTGTATTCGCAGACGCAAACAACTACAAGGAGATCCTGATCGATTCCGGTTACTACACCGAGGATCAGCTTAAGTAATCTGAGTGATCTAATCTAAGGTTTTTAACAGGCGGGTCTAAAAAGCCCGCCTGTTTAAAAGTATAGAAGTATTGTTGTTTCTTTTTTCGTAAGAATTGGAGGGATATTTTGGGTAAAACAATTCTCGAAATGAAAAATATCACCAAAACCTTCCCCGGAGTCAAGGCTCTTGACAATGTTAACCTCAAGGTTGAAGAGGGTGAGATCCATGCACTGGTTGGAGAAAACGGTGCGGGAAAGTCTACTCTTATGAATGTCCTTTCGGGCATCTATCCTTACGGAACCTATGAGGGTGACATCATCTATAACGGGGAAGTTTGTCAGTTCCAGAAGATAAAGGATTCCGAGGAAAAGGGAATCGTTATCATCCATCAGGAGCTGGCACTTGTGCCTCAGATGACCATTGGGGAAAACATGTTCCTGGGCAATGAGAGAGGCACAAAGAATGCAATTAACTGGAATGAGACATACGGTGAAGCGGATAAGTACCTTAAGATGGTTGGTCTGTCCGAGACTTCCCGTGTTTTGATCAAAGATATAGGTACAGGTAAGCAGCAGCTGGTTGAGATAGCCAAGGCTCTCGCCAAGAACGCTAAGCTTCTTATCCTGGACGAGCCTACCTCATCTCTTAATGAGACAGATTCGAGAGCTCTTCTGGATCTGATGCTTGAGTTTAAGAAAAAGGGTATGACCATGATCATCATTACCCATAAGCTCAACGAGGTTGTGTACGTTGCTGACAAGATCACGGTTGTACGTGACGGTTCCACGGTTGAGACCTTAGACTGCCATGAGACTGAGATCAGCGAGGACCGCATCATCAAGGGCATGGTTGGCCGTGAGATCACGGACCGTTTCCCCAAGAGGAGCGGAGTCAAGATCGGCGACATCAATCTGGAGGTCAAGGACTGGACAGTTCATCATCCTCTTTACACCGAGCGTGTGGTGGTTGACAAGGTTAACTTCAACGTCAAAAAGGGTGAGGTTGTCGGCATCTACGGACTTATGGGCGCAGGCCGTACTGAGCTTGCCATGAGTATGTTTGGTAAGTCCTATGGTACGGATATTTCCGGAACCATGAAGATCAATGGCAAGGAGGTCAATCTAAAGACCCCCAGAGAGGCGATTGACGAAAAGCTTGCTTATGTTACTGAAGACCGTAAGGGTAACGGCCTTGTTTTAGGAAAGTCCATCAAGATAAATACATCTCTTGCCAACATGGCCGGAGTCAGTGACAGAGGTGTTATCGATACCGATAAGGAGTACAATGTTGCTGCAGAATATGCAGAAAAATTAAAGACCAAGACTCCTTCTGTAGAGCAGCTTGTGGGCAATCTTTCCGGTGGTAACCAGCAGAAGGTTCTTTTGGCCAAGTGGATGTTTACGGATCCCGATGTTTTGATCTTGGACGAGCCTACCAGAGGTATCGACGTAGGCGCAAAGTATGAGATCTATTGTATCATCAATGATCTGGTTGCATCAGGTAAGTCCGTAGTCATGATATCTTCCGAGCTTCCGGAGACCATCGGTATGTCGGATCGTATCTATGTCATGAATGAGGGCAAGTTTATTGCTGAGATGCCTGCATCCGAGGCAACTCAGGAGAACATTATGGCAGCAATCATCCAGTCAGCGGGAGGAGGTGACAAGTCATGAGTGCAAAGATCACCGATGTTTTGAAAAAATACACGATGGCGATCGCTCTTGTGATCATAGTCATCTTTTTCCAGATCAATACCAGCGGAGCTATCCTGCTCCCTCAGAACATTAACAACCTTATCAGCCAGAATGCATATGTGTTCGTGCTTTCCGCAGGTATGCTTTTATGTATATTAACAGGCGGTAACATCGATCTGGCCGTTGGTTCGGTAGTCTGCTTTGTAGGTGGTATCGGCGCTGTAGTCATGCAGGCCAACATCCCCTGGATCGTGGCAGTGATACTGATGCTTGTCGGCGGTATCCTGGTAGGTATGTGGCAGGGCTTCTGGATCGCTTATATCAAGGTTCCGCCCTTTATAGCCACTCTGGCAGGCATGTATGCTTTCCGTGGATTATCCAACGTTGTCATGCAGGGTTATGCAATAGGTATCAACAACGAGACCTTCCTTAAGGTTTTCGGTGGCGGAGCTGATTGCTACATCCCCGATTTTATTGGCAGCGGTGCCATGAACATCACCTGTATGGTTGTTGGTGTTATTGCAGTGGCGCTTTTGATCTTTTCCGTATTCAGATCACGTGCGGCAGCACAGAAGCAGGGATATGAGCTGGCACCTCTTCCCGGTGAGCTTGCAAAGCTTGTAGTAATAAGTGCGCTTGTTCTCTGGATGTTCTATAAGCTGGCTAATTACAAGGGTATCCCCACAGTACTCATCTGGGTAGCTATCGTACTTTTGGCATATACCTATATTACAGGTAACACACGTATGGGACGTTATCTCTACGCAGTAGGTGGTAACGAAAAAGCTACGATCCTTTCCGGTATCGATTCCAGAAAGGTATACTTCTTTGCTTACGTCAACATGGGTCTCATGGCAGGCCTGGCAGGTATCCTTACAGTGGCACGTGCCACCATGGCACAGCCTACCTTTGGTAACCTCTATGAGATGGACGCCATCGCAGCCTGCTTCATCGGTGGAGCAAGTGCATACGGTGGTGAAGGTAATGTCTTCGGTATCATAGTCGGTGCTCTTATCATGGGTGTTATCAACCAGGGTATGAGTATCATGGGCGTCAATGCCAACTACCAGACCGTAGTAAAAGGTATCGTAGTTTTGGTTGCTATCATCTTTGACGTTCTGTCAAATAAGAAGAAAAAGTAAAGGGGAAGAGTCATGGCAAAAAATTATATGGATGTTTTAAAAAAGAATGCAATGCTCATAGTTCTTGTCCTCGTATTCATCTTTTTCACGGTTATGACAGGGGGACAGATGTTTCAGCCATTGCAGTTTAACGCACTGATCACCCAGAATGCATATGTATTCATTCTTGCTACAGGTATGCTGATGTGTATGCTCACCGGTGGTAATATCGATCTTTCCTGCGGATCCTTTGTCTGCTTTTTAGGATCGGTTGGTGCAGTGATGTTGGCAGTTAAAAACATGAGTACCGGTTTATCCATAGCGCTTATGATCCTTATCGGAGTAGTATATGGTGGAGTTCTCGGATTTCTTATCGCTTATGTAAATGTTCCGCCCTGGATCGCTACACTGGCAGGATTCCTGGCATTCAGAGGTCTTGGAACAGCTATCCTTTCCAACAACAGTACGACCGGTAGTATTTCACTTTCCAACAATGAAGGATATATGGCATTGTTTTCAGGAAAGCTTTTCGGAACACCCGTGGGCCAGCTCAATATCACCTGCATTATCGTGGGTATTGTGGCGGCTGTTGTAGTGGTGATCCTCAACTTCACTACCAGAGCAAGGAAGCTTAGCAAGGGATATGAAGCAGATTCGGCTTCATCGGTCATCATCAAGAGCGTATTGGCAGTGGCAGTGATCATGCTTTTTGCGTACAAGCTGGCACTTTCAGGTGGTATCCCCACAGTATTGGTTTGGGTTGTGGCTATAGTGCTTATCTACAGCTTCATCACTTCAAAGACCACCACGGGACGCTACTTCTACACCATAGGTGACAATGCCGAGACCACAAGGCTCTCAGGTGTTGATACAAAGCTCATCATGTTCCTGGCATATCTGAACATGGCAGTTTTGACAGCTATCACCACCTTCCTTGTTACATCAAGATTCCAGGCAGCCAACTCCACTGCTGGTACCTACTATGAGATGGACGCTATCGCAGCCTGCGTGGTAGGCGGAGTTTCAGCTTACGGTGGATCCGGTACTGTCTTTGGTATGGTTGTCGGTGCTACACTTATCGGTGTAATAAACCTTGGCATGTCCCTTATGGGCGTTAATGCCGACTGGCAGAAGATCGTAAAAGGTATGGTTCTTTTGGCAGCAGTTGTGTTTGATATCCTTGCAGCCAGAAAGAATGCTACAAAGTAATTAAGATCCGGAGCATTCCGGTAACTGTGTCATCCTGAGCGAAGTGGAGGATCTTTTATTGATCGTTTACTATGCCCGGGATGACATTGACTTATGTATAATAATTGAGAGGATCAATTAAAAGACAGATTTTTAGGAGAAAGAATATGCTTTTTATTGGAATCGATCTGGGAACATCCGCAGTTAAGCTGCTTTTGATGGATGAGACCGGGGTTATCAAAAACATAGTTTCAAAGGAGTATCCGCTTTCCTTCCCGAAGCCGGGCTGGAGTGAGCAGTCTCCCTATGATTGGTATGAAAAGACAATAGAGGGCCTGGGGGAACTGATTGATGGTTATGACAAGAGCGATGTCAAGGGCATAAGCTTTGGCGGACAGATGCATGGACTGGTGGTTCTGGATGAGAATGATGAGGTCATCAGACCGGCCATACTCTGGAACGACGGACGTACCGGCGAAGAGGTGGACTATCTCAACAACGATATTGGCAAGGCCCGTCTTACCGAGCTTACAGGCAACATTGCTTTTGCAGGCTTTACGGCGCCTAAGATCCTGTGGATGAAGAAAAATGAGCCGGACAATTTTGCCCGCATAAAAAAGATAATGCTTCCGAAGGACTACATCGCATACAGACTTAGCGGGACCTTCTGCACCGATTATTCTGATGCATCCGGCATGTTGCTTTTGGATGTTAAGAACAAGTGCTGGTCCAAGGAGATGATCGACATCTGCGGCATTACAGAGGAGCAGCTTCCCAAGCTCTTTGAGAGCTTTGACAAGGTGGGTACGTTGCTTCCGGATGTGGCCTCTAAGCTCGGTCTTTCCACCGACGTGGTCATCGCGGCAGGCGCGGGAGACAATGCGGCCGCGGCCGTTGGAATGGGAGTAGCCGGTGACGGCAGTTGTAATATTTCCCTGGGTACCAGCGGTACTCTTTTCATAGCGTCAAAGTCCTATGGTGTGGATCCGAACAATGCGCTCCATTCCTTTGACCATGCAGACGGTACCTACCATCTGATGGGCTGCATGCTGTCGGCGGCATCCTGCAACAAGTGGTGGATGGATGAGATTATTGACAACAAGGACTATGCCGGCCAGCAGAAGGACATAACGGATGATAAGTTAGGTGAGAACCATGTGTACTTCCTGCCTTATCTTATGGGAGAGCGTTCTCCCCACAACGATCCCGATGCACGGGGCTGTTTTATCGGACTTTCCATGGAGAATACCCGTGGCGACATGACACAGGCAGTGTTAGAGGGGGTGGCTTTTGCCTTCAAGGATATGCTAAAGGCGGCGCATCAGGCCGGTGCTCATCCCGAAAGGAGCTTTATCTGCGGTGGAGGGGCAAAGAGCCCTCTCTGGCAAAAGATCATGGCAAATGTACTTGACTTAAAACTGGACATACCTGAAAATGAAGAGGGCCCCTCCATGGGAGGAGCCATGCTCGCCATGGTTGCCTGCGGAGTGTATGACAGTGTGGAGGCTGCCGCAAAAGCAATTGTAAAGATAAAGGGTACCATCGAGCCTGATGATGTTCTTGTGAAAAAGTATGAGAAGAAGTATGATGAATTTATAAAATTCTATCCGGCTCTTAAGGATAGTTTTAAAAATTTATAAAGGAGGAGTAAAAATGGGAGTAATCAACATTCCAAAGGTTAAGCTTGGTATAGTTGCAGTAAGCCGTGACTGCTTCCCTGAGAGTCTCTCGGTGGAAAGGAGAAAGGCGCTGGTTGCAGCATACAAAGCAAAGTATGATGCAGATGATATCTATGAGTGCCCTATATGCATCGTGGAGAGCGAGATCCATATGGTACAGGCACTGGAGGATATCAAGAAGGCAGGATGTAATGCACTTTGCGTATATCTCGGCAACTTCGGTCCCGAGATTTCAGAGACACTTTTGGCAAAGCACTTTGACGGGCCTAAGATGTTTGTGGCTGCTGCGGAGGAGTCACAGGACTCACTTTTAGATGGCAGAGGAGATGCATACTGTGGACTTCTCAATGCCAGCTACAACTTAAAGCTTAGAAATACAAAGGCTTATATCCCTGAGAACCCTGTAGGTGATGCAGAGGATCTGGCTTATGAGATCAACAAGTTCATCCCTATCGCAAGGGCTCTTATCGGACTTTCAGAGCTTAAGATCATATCCTTTGGTCCCCGTCCCCTTAACTTCCTTGCCTGCAATGCACCCATTGCACAGCTTTACAACCTGGGAGTTGAGATCGAGGAGAATTCAGAACTTGACCTCTTTGAGTCCTTCAACAAGCATGAGGGCGATCCCAGGATCAAGGATGTTGTTGCCGACATGGAAAAGGAACTTGGCGCAGGTAACAAAAAGCCTCAGATCCTTGAAAAGCTGGCTCAGTACGAAATCACTCTTTTGGACTGGGTGGAGGAGCATCGCGGATACCGCAAGTATGTTTGTATCGCCGGCAAGTGCTGGCCTGCATTCCAGACACAGTTCAAGTTTGTACCCTGCTACGTAAACAGCCGACTTACCGGCCGCGGCATACCTGTAAGCTGCGAGGTTGATATCTACGGAGCACTTTCCGAGTTTATCGGTACCTGCATCTCCGATGATGCGGTTACACTTTTGGATATCAACAACTCCGTACCCAAGGATATGTACAAGGAGAGCATCGAGGGCAAGTTCGACTACAAGCATTCCGATACCTTCATGGGCTTCCACTGCGGCAACACCTGCTCCGGCAAGATGTCTGCATGCGAGATGAGAAACCAGAAGATCATGGCGCGTACACTTCCCGAGGAGGTTACCAATGGTACCCTCGAGGGAGATATTGCACCCGGAGATATCACTTTCTATCGTCTTCAGTCAACTGCTGACGGCAAGCTTCGTGCTTATATCGCAGAGGGTGAGATCCTTCCCGTTGCTACACGTTCCTTTGGCGGCATAGCTGTATTTGCCATCAAGGAGATGGGCCGTTTCTACCGCCACGTATTGGTTGGCAAGAACTTCCCTCACCACGGTGCAGTGGCCTTTGGTCATTACGGCGAGTTGCTGTTTGAGGTATTCAAATATGCAGGCGTTCCCCTTGAGGATCTTGATTACAATCAGCCTGCAAGCCTTCCTTATCCTAGTGAGAATCCCTTCTCAAGGTAGTTTCTTTTTCATTTGGCTGCCGCCCGATTGGGCGGCGGCCCTTTTTTTGTGTAAATATTTATGGATTTGATTAAAATAATTACTGAATCGTAAAATAACTGACTAAAACGATAACAAAATACACAAAAAACTAATTGAAAATAACGGTTTAGTTGGATATATTTTTAGGTAAAGTAAAGAAGATGCATAAAGGTTATGCATCCGAACAAAGGAGGGTTACCAATGAAAAAGAAGATTTTAGGCATTGTTTTGGCAGCTACCATGGCTGTTGGCCTGCTTGCCGGATGCGGCGGTTCAGGTTCGTCAGGCAGCACCGACACAGCAGGCTCGGATGCAGCAGGCTCAGATGCAGCAGCTACAGAGTCTGATGGCGGTGAGGCAGCAGCTCCTGCAGCAGATGGCAACATCAAGATCGGTGTTTCTATCTGGAGCTCCACAGACGTACTTGGTTCCAAGTGTAAGGAGATCATCGATGAGGCAGCAGACGCTCTCGGAGTTGAGGTTCAGTATGTTGACCAGGGTCACGTATCCGAGAAGGTTACAGCTTCTGTTGACCAGCTTATAGCAGCAGGCTGCAATGGTATTATTATTTGTAATTCATCTGATACTGAGATGACATCAGCTATCAAGTCCTGCGACGATGCAGGTGTATATCTTGCACAGTTCTTCCGTATCATCAGCAAGGAAAACAGTGCAGACATCTACGCTATGGCTGAGAAGTCAGCTTACTATGTAGGTGCAGTTCATGAGAACGAGCCCGAGAACGGCGAAAAGCTTGTTAACATCCTTCTTGACAAGGGCGATCGTAACATCGGTCTTATCGGATGGGAGCAGGGTGACGCTACATGGCTTGGACGTTATGAAGGTTACCAGGCAGGCGTAGAGAAGTGGAATCAGGCTCATCCCGATGATCCTGCTACACTTTCCGAGCCTCAGTACGCAGGTACTACCGCTGAGGGTGGTACAGACGCAGCAAATGCTCTTATGCAGGCTGATCCCAACCTTGACGCTATCATCCCTGCAGGTGGCGGCGGTGAGCCCCTCCTTGGTGCTGTAGCAGCTATCGAGACAGCTGGCAAGACCGGCGACATCGACGTAGTTTCCACAGACTTCCTTGATGATCTTGGCGAGAGACTTGAGAACGGTTCCATGGCTGGTGAGTCCGGCGGACATTACTGCGATCCTCTGTTTGCATTCATGATGGTTTACAATGCATGCAAGGGTTCCGATACATACACAGATCTCTCCGGTAAGTTCAACGAGATCATGTTCCCTTATCTGTATGTTGCTTCTCCTGAAGACTATGCAGGATACGAGAAGTACTTCGTAGATCAGCTTCCTTATACCAAGGACGAGCTGGTTGAGATGTCAAACCTCAATCTTACAGACCTTGCTGCAAAGGCAGCTTCACTTTCCATCGAGGATGCCGCAGCACGTTCGGGTAACTGATAAGTATGGTACCATGGGTCACACAGAGTCTTCTGTGACAGACCGAAACATATGAGTTAGTGGACAAGCCGGTATCGCCGCAGTTTACTTGGCGATACCGGCTTTTTTGTAGGAGGGTATTTATGGCAACATCTGTCGCAACAAAGCCCGGCGCCATGAGCCAGTCATCAAAGCTTAAAGGTTATCTGATGCTATTATTCATGGTTGTGCTTTCATGGCTAATCTTTAAGATCATTACTCCGGGCAATTTCGGATCACCATCCAACCTGTTAAGTTACTTTCAGTCATCACTGATCGCTGCAGTGGGTGCGATGGGATTTTATTTTGTAATGGTTATGGGAATGTTCGACTTCTCAATTGGAGCGAACATCATGCTCTCAGCCATAGTCGGATGTGTTTTTGCATCCAAGTTTGGCATGGGATATCCGGGTCTGGTGATAGGATGTGTTATCACCGGTACCATCGTTGGTATCATCAACGGTATGTTTTATGTGAGACTTCGCATACCTTCAATGATCGTTACCACGGGTCTTGCGCTGGTTTACGAATCACTTGCAAATTTCTTTGCGGGAGGCTCCTCTCAGGTTCTCCCCTCAAATCTGCGTGCACTGGGTCAGATGCCTCTTAACATCATTCTGGCATTTGTGGCATTTTGCATAGCATACACTTTACTTAATTATACGAAGATCGGTACCTATACCTATGCTATTGGCTCAAATGAGTTCGTGGCTAAAAACATGGGTATTAATGTTGATAAATTCAAGGTTATCGCTTTTATGATAAGCGGAGCGTTTTTCGGCATCATGGCTATCATCACCATCAGCTATGGTTCTTCCATGCTGGCTGTTACGGGCATGCAGTCCATGAGCCGCAACTTCGTACCCACCATGGGTTGCTTCTTTGGTATGGCCTTCAAAAAATACGGCATACCCCTTCAGGCAATCGTCATCGGTGAGTTTGTGATCAACATCATCTTCTACGGCTTCATCGCTTTGGGTGCGCCCACTGCCGTACAGGATGTCATCACCGGACTTGCGCTGCTTATAATTGTTACCCTTACCACTCAGGTAGAAAAGGGCGAGATAGTCAAGTAAGAAAGGAGGTTTTTGCATGAGCGAGATCAGATTAGAGATAAAAGACCTGTGCAAGACCTTCGGTATTACCAAGGCTGTACAGAATGTATCTTTTAACATCAACAAGGGTGAGGTTCATGCTCTGATAGGTGAGAATGGTTCCGGTAAGTCCACGCTTACCAATATGCTTACAGGCATCTATTCCATCGACAGCGGACATTTTATCATGGACGGCAAGGAGGTTCACCCCAAGAATCAGGTTGAGGCCAATAATGAGGGCATATCTATCATAGTTCAGGAGCTGGGGACCCTTTCGGGACTTACCGTGGCCGAGAATATCTTTTTGGGACATGAGGATATGTTTGTAAAGGCGGGTATCAAAAACACCAATGCCATGAACAGGCGTGCCAATGAGCTTTTAAAGGAATACGGGTTTGACAGGATAAAGGCTTCTGCCTACATCGATGATTACAACTTTGAGGACAGAAAGCTGGTAGAGATAGTCAAGGCTACATATTTCAAACCCAAAATAGTTGTTATCGATGAGACCACCACAGCTCTTTCCCAGGAGGGACGTGAGGAGCTTTACAAGCAGATGGACCGTATCAGGAGTGAGGGAGACACCATCATATTTATCTCCCACGATCTGCCCGAGGTCTTGGAAAAGTCCGATACTATTACGGTTCTTCGTGACGGCGTATATATTGATACGGTAAAGAGCTCTGATGTGACAGTAGACGACCTTAAGCGTCTGATGGTTGGCCGTGAGGTAACAGGTAACTACTACCGTGCGGACTATGGTGAAGCGATCTCTGATGAGGTGGTGCTTACTGCAAAGGGACTTACGGTTCCCGGCCAGATCAAGGATGTAAGCTTTACCCTTCACAAAGGAGAGATCCTGGGTTTTGGCGGACTGTCCGAGTCAGGCATGCACGAGGTGGGTAAGGCAGTTTTCGGTGCATCCTATGACAGACAGGGAGAGGTAACTCTCGCTGACGGTACCCATATCAATGACATACCCACCGCCATCAAAAACAGCATAGCCTATACCAGTAAGGACAGGGACAATGAGTCCGTAGTAATGAACCAGAGCATCGGCGAAAACATCTGCCTGCCTTCTTTGGATTCCCTTAAGGGTGCCGGCGGTCTTTTGTCCGGTAAAAAGATGAAGGACTTTGCAGACAAGTTTGCCAAAGAGATGTCTGTAAAAATGGTAAATACGGATCAGTTCGTATCTGACCTCTCCGGTGGTAACAAGCAGAAGGTGGTACTGGCCAGATGGATAGGAAAGGACTCCGACATAGTCGTTTTGGATTCTCCTACCAGAGGTATCGATATCAAGGTTAAGCAGGACATCTATCAGCTGATGGACCGCATGAGAAAGAGCGGCAAATCCATCATCATGATCTCCGAGGAGTTGATGGAGCTTATCGGAATGTGTGACAGGATCATCATCATGAAGGACGGCGAGATCAACGGTGAGCTTATGCGTTCGCCTGAGATGGATGAGAATACACTTATAGAAAAGATGGTTTAGGGAGGTATATTATGGCTGAAAATCCTAATAATTCCGCGGCAGCGGTTTCGAGAGATGAAGAGCTGAAGCGCCTCTCTGTGATGTCTACCGTCAGAGCGGTGCTGCCCATAGTGGGACTCGTGTTGGTATTTATTGTATTTAATGTTTTGACAGCCGGACGCATGATGTCCAATATGTCATTGGTGCTTTCCCAGGTTTACGTGACACTTATAGCCTCCATGGGCGTGTTTTTCATCATGACCATGGGCGGTCTTGACTTTTCCCAGGGATCCATCCTTGGACTTTCTTCCATAGTGGTATGTGCGGTGTCCAATATAAATGTGCCTTTGGCCATAGTGTGCGGTATTCTTACCGGTGCTGCCATTGGCGCCATAAACGGCTACTTCTATGTGAACAGAAAGATAAAGTCCTTTATTGTTACGATTTGTACCATGTTCCTCTTTAGAGGACTGATCAAGTATCTGACCACCAATTCACCGGTGGCTGCATCGGCAAAGATCATCATGATGGACTCCACTGTGCTCAAGGTTATCCTTACGGTGGTGGTACTTGCCATAGGTTTTGTGGCATTCAACTACACAAAGTTTGGTATCCATCTTAAGGCCATTGGTGCAGGAGAAAAGGCTGCCATGTTTGCCGGTATTACCACGGACCGCATGAAGTTTTTGATCTACGTATTGGCGGGTGCCATCACGGGACTGGCTGCATTTGTTAATGTTATAAAGGTCGGCTCGGCTACCTCAAACAGTGGTAACCAGCTTGAGACACAGATACTTATCGCTTTGGTTTTGGGCGGCATGCCCATCTCCGGCGGAGCCAAGGTCAGGTTCATGAACATCATCGTAGGCGGACTTTTGTACATTGTACTTTCTTCCGGACTTACCATGATGGGCTTTGACACCCAGACCATGCAGCTCATTCAGGGTGTGGTATTCCTGGTGTTCGTTGCAGTGTTTGCGGACAGGGCATCGCTCCAGGTTATCAAGTAGCATATTATATGCTAAGAATCTTTTCAAAAAGAGGTGGCGAAATGCTGCCTCTTTTTGTATAATTCTTTTTATGGTTACTTTATTTTTATGCGAAGACGAAATAGTGATGCGTGAAGGCATCCGGGACAGGATAGACTGGGAAGCTGAGAACATCGATTTTGTAGGTGAGGCCAGCGATGGGGAGATGGCCATTCCACAGATCATGGAAAAAAAGCCGGATATCCTTATTACCGATATAAAGATGCCCTTTGTGGACGGACTCATGCTCTCGGAGGTGGTAAAAAAGAATCTGCCCGATACAAAGATCATGATCCTTTCGGGCTACGACGAATTTGAGTATGCCAGAAGGGCGGTATCTCTCGGAGTCACCGAGTATCTTCTAAAGCCCATATCTCCCAAAAAGCTTTTAGAGAGTATCAGGAAGGTCAGGGATACGGTGGAGCAGGAACGCAGTCGCAAAGAATATGTCTCAAGACTGATTGAAAATGCATCCGGAGAGGGTGTGGTCGTGCGCAAAAAAGAGGAGAAAAAATTCCACTCCAGAAGCCTTACGGCTGCCGTTAAATTTATTGATGAAAACTTTTTCGATGAGGATATTTCTCTCAACAAGGTGGCTGACCATGTGGGGGTGTCTCCAAATCATCTGTCCTCCACTTTTTCAAAGGAACTGGGATCCACGTTTATAGAGTACCTTACAAAGTGCCGTATAGACCGGGCAAAGGAGCTTTTGAGCACTACCGATATGCGAAGCTCAGAGGTGGCCTATGATGTGGGCTACAAGGATCCCCATTATTTTTCCGCTACCTTTAAAAAGGTATGTGGAATGACACCGAAAGAATACCGCAATAGTAATACTTAGATTTTTCGCTACGCTCGGAATGACAACATTCCGGGCGTAATTATTTGTCGTTGTAAGCGTAGCGAAGAATCTTTGTGCAACAAGCATAAAAAATTAAACTGTCAAGAATAACTTTTCACACTTTTTACCATAAAATCCGTAAAAATAAAACTACTCGCATAAATTATTCCATTTAGAAAATAGAACAATTCTTTTATAATTAGCACATAAAGTTGCTGCGTTGCGAAAAGGCGCGGCGTGGCGGCTTTAAGAACTAAGCTTTCTGTGAATGAAAGTAAAACATGACAAAAAGTCATAAAAAAGGAGGAGTTCTTATTATGAAGAAGAAAGTACTTGGCGTATTACTCGCTGCTACAATGGCAGTTGGAATGCTCGCAGGATGCGGCGGCGGATCAGAGGAGCCCGCAGCAGACGCACCCGCAGAGGAGGCTACAGAGGCACCCGCTGCAGAGGAAGAGGCAGCACCTGCTGATGATTCAGCAGCAGCCGGCGACACCATCACGATCGGTTTTGCACAGGTTGGACATGAGTCTGACTGGCGTACAGCTTCCACAAAGTCCTGCCAGGACGTTTTCTCAGCTGACAACGGATATGACCTTTCATTCGTTGACTGCGACAATGACTCAGCAGCACAGCTTGAGGCAGTTCGTAACTTCATTCAGCAGGATGTTGATTACATCATCATCGATCCTATCGTTTCCACAGGTTGGGACACAGTTCTTACAGAGTGTGAGGATGCCGGCATCCCCGTTATCGTAATCGACCGTACTATCGATGATTCCGATAAGTATGCAGCATGGGTTGGTTCTAACTTCAAGACAGAGGGTCTTGCAGCAGGTGAGTGGCTTAAGGCTTACGCTGAGAAAAAGGGCATCTCTGAGATCAACGCACTTGTTATCTCCGGTACAACAGGCGCTTCCGCTCAGATCGGACGTTCTGAGGGCTTCCAGGAGATCGCTGATCGCGAAGGTTGGAACATCCTTGACGAGCAGACTGGTGACTTCACAGAGGATGGCGGACAGGCAGTTATGGAGTCTTACTGCAAGTCTTACGCAGGCAAGTTCAACGTAGTAGTTTGCCAGAACGACAACGAGGCATTTGGTGCCATGACAGCTATGGACAACGCAGGTGTTACATATGGTCTTGACGGCGACGTTATCCTTATCTCCTTCGATGCTTGTACAGCAGGCCTTGAGAAGGTTAAGGCTCGTCAGTTCTCAGCAGACTTCGAGTGCAACCCTCTTGCAGCTCCTTTCGTAGAGGAAGTTATCCAGACACTTCAGTCCGGTGGCACACCTGAGAAGGAAGTATACATGGAGGAGCACTGGTTCGCACTTCCTGACGCTATCGTAGACTTCTCTATTGATGGTGCAGCTCAGACCATGACAGAAGTTACAGATGACGTTATAGCAGCTCAGTACTAAGAATATAGTATCTAATCAGGGGGCATCGTTGTATGCGATGCCCCCTTTTTTAAAGAAAGTTACGAAGTTGTCATTCTGAGCATAGCGAAGAATCTTTTATATAGGAAGGCAGATCCTTTGCTTCGCTCAGGATGACAAAAAGGAGAAAGGAGAAACCTCATGGAGAAGGATGTAGTTCTTGAAGCCCGAGGCATTACCATGACTTTTCCCGGAGTTAAGGCCCTCGATGATGTTCAGCTTACCTTGCGCAAAGGTGAGATACACGCACTCATGGGGGAGAACGGTGCTGGTAAGTCCACTCTTATTAAGTGCCTGACAGGTATCAATGATTTTGAGTCCGGGGAGATACACATAGACGGGATTGACGGACCGGTGAAGAATCACTCCACCAGGGATGCCCAGAATGTGGGCATATCCACTGTGTATCAGGAAGTCAATCTTTGCCCCAATCTTTCAGTGGCAGAGAATTTATTCATAGGCAGAGAGCCCCTTACGGCTCTTCACACCATAGACAGAGCATCCTATAACAAGCGTTCCCAAAAGATAATGGATGATCTGGGAATCACAGTTGATGTTACACAAAATCTTGAAAACTATTCTCTGGCTATCCAGCAGATGGTTGCTATAGCCAGGGCTGTTGATATGGACTGTAAGGTCCTTATTTTGGACGAGCCCACATCTTCCCTCGATGACGAAGAGGTTGAAAAGCTTTTCGTACTTATGAGAAGCCTTCGTGAAAAGGGTGTGGCCATCGTTTTCGTTACACACTTTTTGGAGCAGGTGTATGCAGTATGTGACCGTATCACGGTTTTACGTAACGGTACCTTTGTGGGTGAGTATCCCGTAGAGGAGCTGCCCAGGGTGAAGCTGGTAGCCGCTATGATGGGTAAGGATCTGGATGATCTGGCAGCCATCGAAAAGGAGACCGTTGATATCAAAAATGCCGAGGTTGTCATTGATGCGGAAAAGCTGGCGCATATCGGTACTGTAAAGCCTTTTGATCTTAAGATCCACAAGGGAGAGGTTATCGGCGTAGGAGGCCTTTTGGGTTCCGGACGAAGCGAGCTGGCACGCTCCATCTACGGTGCGGACAAGGCCAACACCGGAAAGCTCAAGGTAAAAGGCAACGAGGTAAAGATCAACCAGCCCATAGATGCCATGAATCTTGGCATGGGCATGCTTCCCGACGACCGTAAGGCGGAGGGTATCATAGGTGATCTTTCCATCAGAGAGAATATCATTTTGGCTGTTCAGGCCAAGCGCGGCACCTTTAAGCCCATACCCATGAAAAAGCAGGAGGAGCTGGCAGATTACTATATCGATCTGCTGTCCATAAAGTGCCCCGGCCGCGAGGCAAAGATCAATCAGCTTTCCGGCGGCAATCAGCAGAAAGTTATTTTAGCACGCTGGCTGGCCACGGATGCGGATTTCCTCATTTTGGACGAGCCTACACGTGGTATCGACGTAGGTACAAAGTCGGAGATCCAGAAGCTGGTGGTAGATCTGGCAAAGCAGGGCAAGAGCATTATGTTTATCTCATCCGAGATTTCAGAGATGCTGCGTACCTGTAACCGCATGGTCATCATGCGTGACGGAGAAAAGGTTAATGAGCTTTCCGGTGAGGATCAGCTCACTCAGGATGGCGTCATGGCCGCAATAGCAGGAGGTGATAAGTCAAATGGCTAAGGAAAAGACATTTTTTGAAAAGCTTAAGGCCTGGCCGCTTCTGCTACCTGTAGTGGCATTGATTCTGGTCATGGCTGTTAACATCATATATGATGCTGTAAACGGCAACAACCCGTTTAGTTTCTTTACTATTACATTACAGAATACTACCGCAAACGGAACTGTGTTATATGGACGTATCATAGATATTTTAAACCGTGGTTCTGAGGCAGCCATCCTTGCCATAGGTATGACCCTGGTGGTTTCATCCTCAGCCGGAACGGACATTTCCGTTGGTTCGGTCATGTCACTGGCAGCTTCCGTATGCTGTGTGACTTTGGCAGGCTACGGAGTTTCCTCCACCACAGAGCTGGCACGTCCCCTTATCGTGGGCGTACTCGCAGGAATAGCCATCGGCTGTCTGTGTGGAGCATTTAACGGTTTTTTGGTTGCCCACCTAAAGATACAGCCCATGGTTGCCACGCTGATCCTATTTACGGCAGCCCGTTCCATCGGACTTTTGGTATGTAATGATCTGATCGTTTACGTTAGAAATCCCCAGTTTGGTTTCTTCGGAAGCTTCTTCGGACCCATACCCACGCCCATTATTATTACAGCTATCTGTGTGGCAGTGACAGCTCTTGTTTTATCAAAGACCGCGCTGGGCACATACATCCAGTCCGTTGGTATCAATGCAAAGGCCAGCCGTATTGCAGGTCTTAACTCAAAGACCATCATATTTATGACATACATGCTTTGTGGCCTTTTTGCCGGTATCGCAGGTATCATCAACGGTTCCCGTATCACATCGGCAGACTCCAACAACATCGGACTTTACATGGAGCTGGATGCCATCCTGGCAGTGGCATTGGGTGGAAACTCTCTTGGTGGCGGTAAGTTTAACCTGGCAGGTTCCATCATTGGTGCCTACACCATCCAGGCCATCACCACTACTCTTTATGCCCTTGGTGTTTCTTCTGCACAGGCTCCCGTGTACAAGGCTGTGATCGTTATCATCATTGTAGCTATCCAGGCGCCTCCGGTTAAGGCTTATTTCAGAAAGAGAAACGCTGCAAAGGCAGCTGTGGCAAAGGAGGCGTAGAATTATGAAGAAAACAAAGATAAATGGTAATACACTTCTTTTGCTTATAACCATAGCTCTTTTCGTGGTTATGTATATTGGCGGTATAGCAGCATATGGATCCAGAGGCTTTTCCAGACTGCAGACTTTTCTGGACATTTTAAAGACCAACGCAGGACTTATATGCATGGCTTCCGGACTTACGGTGGTTATGCTTACCGCAGGCATTGATATCTCTGTCGGTGCTTTGGTTGCCATGGATTGTATGATCCTTGCCTGCGGCATGGAGGCAGGTATCGGTGCGGTTCCCATGATGATCATAGTTATCCTCATCGGACTGGTATTCGGTGCGGTTCAGGGCTTTTTGGTAGGCTATCTTGAGATCCAGCCCTTCATTGTTACCATGGCGGGGATGTTCTTCGCTCGTGGTATGACAGCTGTAATCTCCACAGACCAGAAGTCCATCACGGAGCAGATCAATCCGCTTTTCTACAAGCTGGCCAATATCAAGATCAAGCTGCCCTTCGGCGGGTATACCAACCGTAAGGGCGTATATATGGCTCCCAACATCAGTGTGGGTGTGGTCATTGCGCTTTTGGTTTTGATCCTCATCTTTTTGATGCTGCGCTATACAAAGTTCGGACGAAGCCTCTATGCTATCGGCGGTTCTGAGCAGTCAGCAGCCATGATGGGATTGAATGTCAAGTTTACCAAGATGAAGGCATACATCCTTTCATCGTTTTTGACATCCATCGGAGCTATCTGCTTCTGCTTAAATACTATGGCAGCTTCGGTGCAGCAGGCTTTAGGTTACGAGATGGATGCCATCTCCTCTGCGGTTATCGGTGGTACCCTCCTTACGGGAGGCGTGGGAAATGTCATAGGAACCTTCTTTGGCGTCTTGATAAACGGCACGATTTCTGCTATTGTTAAGACCAACGGAAAATTGGCCAGCTCATGGCCGAGTATCCTTACGGCAGCACTTTTGTTCCTGTTTATCGTTATCCAGAGTATATTCGCTGCTATAAGGGAGAAGCAGAAGGGATGATAGTCTGATGACATTTAAAAAAGCTTCTATATTATTAAAGGCTTTGGTGCCGGCCCTGATCATAGGGCTGGCACTTTGTGGTTGCGCCACGAGTGAAGAGGAAAAAGACTCCCGGCCCAAGGATCAGGTAACAGTGGGCTTTTCCCAAATTGGCGCGGAGTCAGATTGGAGGATTGCCTCTACCGAGTCCATGCAAAGCACTCTTACCGCCTCTGCCGGCTACAACCTCCTGTTCAAGGACGGACAGCAAAAACAGGAAAACCAGCTTTTGGCTATGAGAGAGTTTATAGACCAGGCTGTGGACTATATTATTTTGGATCCCATCACAGAGACCGGGTGGGATGCCACCTTGAGAGAGGCGTACGATGCCGGAATACCTGTAATAATCATGGACAGAAGGGTTGATACTTTTGACGATAGCGTGTATACTGTTTGGGCCGGCAGCGACTTTCTACTGGAGGGCAAGCGTGCATGCAAGTGGCTTAGGACTTATCTTAAGAGCATTTCATTCTCCGGAGATGTGAACATTATCCATATAAAGGGTACCACCAATTCCTCTGCCCAGCTGGGCAGGACAAAGGCACTTAAATCTGCTGCAAAAAAGTATGGCTGGAACATACTGATGTCCGAAGACGGTGATTTTGTCCAGGCCAAGGGTCGTGAGATCATGGAGAATGCTCTTGCCACCTACGGAGATGATATAAATGTGGTTTATTGCGAAAATGACAGTGAAGCCATTGGTGCGATTGAGGCAATAGAACAAAGTGGCCGGCGTGTAGGGAGTGATATTTCCGGTGGAGAGATCATGATCCTGTCTTTTGATGCCACCAGACAGGGACTTTTGCTTACACTAAACGGGAAGATATCCGTAAATACCGAGTGCAATCCTGAGTATGGTCCTGTGTGTGACGAAATCATTGGAAAACTTAAGGACGGACTTGAGGTACCCCATGAAATGTTTATGGAGGAGAGCCAGTTTTCGGCTATTACCGACATAAAAGAAATAAAAGTTGGGGACGAAATATATCCTGTGACCATGGTTGACAGGGAACTGATAGATGCCAGAAGCTACTGATATACCATATATAGTGGTTTAAGATAAGCTGTTATAGATGTAATGAAGAATCTTTGGGGGAACCGAAAAAAATTGGTGCCTCCCCCATTTTTTTATTTGAGGATGCCGAATAAATGAGTGTAGATGGGGAAGTTTTCGTGCAGACACAGGAAGAAAATATCGAAGTAATTGAGCTGCCGGATGAGTCCGACAGTGATGCCTATAACGAGTTTATAGACAGACATCGAAAGTTCATACTGAGGGTCACATCGAAGACTTTAAATCGCTTCGTGACCGAGAGTGATGATGCGTACGCAGTTGCGTTAGTTGCTTTTACCGAGGCGATGCGGCGCTACGATGAGTCGAAGGGTAGTTTTTACGGGTTCGCCGGACTGGTTATCAGGAGGCGTGTATTAGATTATCTGAAGACGGAGTATCGGATGCGCCGGGAGATCGACGTGGAACCGGTAACATTTACCGGTGATGCTCCCGACACTGACACGGCAGAGGATTCTGTCAACGCAGCGGTTAGCCGCAAGGCAATTGATCAGAGCATGGAGCAGGTCGGTGCATATGCGCCCGGTACCACGCCGGTAGCTGACGAGATAGCCGCCATGCAGGACATTCTGGCAGAATACGGTTTTTCCTTTTTTGACATCACAGATGCGTCACCACGTTCGGAAAAGACCAAGCTCATGTGCAGGGATATCATCAGATATATACACGCAGATGAGGAGATGATCGCCGAGATGCGCCGAAAGCGCATGTTACCGGCAGCAGAGATCATAAAGGAGCTCAGGATACCCCGAAAAAAGATCGAGCGGCATAGAAGATATATTATAGCGGTTCTGGAGATCCTTAACGGAGATTTTCCTCAGTTACAGGAGTACTTCAGATCAATAAAGGAACAACAGTAGTTATGGCTTCCGCATATTACGGGAGCTTAAATAAACCATCACGATGGTTGTGATTAGTAAGGAGTGTAGTGATGAAAGGCGTAGTTCTCGAGGTTCGAGACGGCTGCTCTGCCATTTTGTTAGAGGATGGCACGGTAGTTAAGAGGCCAACTACATATGGAATCGGTGAGACGGTGGATGTGTCGGCGACAGTTTCAAAGATGCCGGCCAAGACCAGGCTTTCACGTATTGTTGCGGCAGTTGCTGCGTTTACGGTTGTATTTACCGGCGGCGGCACCTATGCTTACCTGGATGCCACGGCTATGTCTCAGATATCGTTGGATGTCAATCCTTCATTGGAGTACGAGCTCAACCACTTTGACAAGATCGTATCCGTTAGGGACGAGAATGATGACGCCAAGGAGGTTGTAGAGCAGCTCTATGAGGAGGGAGTCAAGGGAGATACCCTGACAGAGGCTCTTGCCAAGACAGAGGACATCTTAAAGGATTTAGGATATCTGGCAGAGGAGGACGACCCCTACATTTTAGTTTCGGTTTGTTCCGGCAGCCAGAAAAAATATGCACAGCTTACGGCTGAGATAGAATCACAGCTCTCCTCAGAGACTTACAATGTTACGGTTTATGAGATCACTAAGGAGAACAAAAAGGAAGCTGATGAGCTGGGACTTTCAGGCGGCAGATATGCAGTCATGAAGTCGGATGAGGAAAGACTTTCCGCATCTATAGATGAAAAAGAGCAAAAGGCGGCTGTTCCCAAGCTTTCAGATCCTGTGGAATACTACAAGACCAGCGCGGTTAGGACACTGATCGAGGGTGTCTCGGAGGACAGCCTGACTATAGATGATGATGACACGATCGTTACTGAGGTGGCTGACCAGGCAGATGACAAGAAGGACACTTCAGAGGACAGACAGCAGGATGGTACGACAGATGTAAGCACATCTTCACCCGTGACGGATATCTCGGCTGAGAACCCGGGAGAGACCATAGAGGGTGAGGCTCCTGCAACCGATACCACGGAGCCTGCAGCGAAGCCCGGCAAGGAGGATGAGGACAGCTCAGCTGATGCACCTGCCGATGCCGACACAGGTACCATCGATAATCCTGATG
>CAMODS010000004.1 GCA_946611525.1 uncultured Lachnospiraceae bacterium
AAGATATCATAGCCCGTATCGGCGGCGATGAGTTTTTGGGACTGATACCCGGGATCACTATTGAGTCTGATCTTGGGACACTTGTTAAGAGTCTGAATGAAGAGCTGTTTGCAGAGGCAGAGCGCCTCATGGGAGATGACTTTGGGATACCCCTCGGTATCTCCGCCGGCGGAGTTATCTTAAACGGTAAAAAGGAAAGATATGAGACTCTTTTTAAAATGGCCGACGCAGCACTGTATTCAGTAAAAAATAACGGTAAGCACGGCTATGCTGTTTTTGATCCATCCTATGATATCGTAAAGCTTGAAAGGGATGATCTGGAAAATGAGCTGACACGTATCGTCCATATTTTGGATGAGAGAAATGATTCCTCATCTGCTGTTCTTTTGGGAGCGGACGCTTTTACCACCTGCTACAGATTTATCATGAGGATGTGCAGAATATATGATGTTATACCCTATGGAGTCGTGTTTGCTCTTTCCGGTGACAAGGATTCGGTAGGACACTTTATGGAGGCAGTAGAGTCCCTTACAGAGATCCTTAAGAACAAGCTCAGGATCAGTGATGTATTCTATCAGAATATACCGGGACAGTTTTTTTCCGTGCTTCCCGGTATAGAAGAAGAGGGCGTAAAAAAGATAATATCAGATGTCGTGGCAGAGTGGGAGTGCCTTGACTGTGCTGACAGTGTGAGTCTGGAATACACCTACAGGGAGATTCGGGATTAGTTATGAAACAGAGGAGAACGGAGAACTTCATTTTACTTTTGGTGTCATTGGCATGCCTTGGGCTTTCGGCAGAGAGTGTGCTTTTGGGCTGGGAGTTTTGGGTGCCGCCCATAATAATCATTTACACTGCATTGATATGGATCATGAATATTACCGAAAGGCCCCACTACGATATCAGAAAAGTATGCTATCTCGCTTATGCGGTGTTTGCTCTTTTATACCATGGAGTCCATGCCACCAGTTTTTTTGATCTTGCCATTGTAGCATCGGCTAGTATTATGGGCTATGCCTTTTTCAATGACAGATATATGCTGAATGTCTTTTTGGGTGAGTATATCACCCTTGTTTTTGTACAGATCTATTATGTTCAAAAGGAGACAGGCATAGACTATTCTCCGCTCAACATTTCACGTATAATACTTCATTTCATGATTGTTTTGATCGTTTACCTGTGTTCCATGAGGGGCATCGAGGACAGGACGGCTCTGACAGATGAAAACGCCGAAAAGGACAGACGTATAGCAGGCTACGAGTCGGACATGGAAGACTTTTTGTCCAATATCTCACATGAGCTTCGCACTCCTGTAAATGTAGTGAACGGTATGTCAGATCTTCTCATAAAAAGAAAGGCGGGAAATGAGGCGTATGCCATCAAGGATGCGGGGATACGTCTGGCATATCAGATAGAGGATATCCAGGACTATACCGAGTGCAAACGAAAGGATCTTCTTTTGGAAGAAGAGGACTATATGAGTACATCACTCATGAATGACGTGGTGACAAGCTTTAGGATGCGCAATGAAAATGATGCATTGGAGCTGGTGGTTGACATGTCTCCCATGGTGCCTTCCATGTTAAGAGGTGATGTCAAAAAGCTCCACAAGATATTCAGACATCTTTTGGAAAATGCCATCAAGTTTACAAAACGGGGCGGCATCTGTGTCAGGATGTTTTCCGAAAAGACCGATTATGGTGTCAATCTGTGCATAGAGATGGAGGACACCGGCATAGGCATGGACATGACTACCTTAGACTCTGTTTCCGAGGGTATGTACCAGGCCAACAAAAAGAGAAACAGAAGCTCCGGCGGTATCGGGCTTGGACTATATATAGTATATGGCTTCGTCCACAGCATGGGTGGCTTTGTAAAGATAGAAAGTGAAAAGGGAAGCGGTACTTTGGTGCGTATCACCATTCCTCAAAAGGTGACGGATGCGACCCCTTGTCTTTCTTTGGAAAAGCCTTTTGAGGGGTGCATCTTATTCCATGTGAGATCCGACAAATACAGCGTACCGAGAGTCAGGGATTTTTACCGCTTTATGGCTACAAACCTTGCCCAGACCATAGGGGTGCCGCTTTATTCTGCCGAGACCATAAACGATATCGAGCGTCTTAGCGAAAAGATGAATGTGTCCTATATCTTTATGGGTCAGGAGGAGTATGAGGCCAATCCCACCTATATTGACGAGCTCAGTCACGGGGATGTTGTGGTGGCGGTTTCCGCTTTTTCAGGCTTTAGGCCAAGACCCGGAAGCGAGGTCGTTGTCATGCCAAAGCCTCTTTATTCCTATCCTGTCATCAGGGTGTTAAATGAGGGACTAAAGGCCACAAGTATTGATTATTCCGATGACTCCGCTAAGCCTGATTTTTCCGGCCTTAGTGTCATGGTGGTGGATGACGAACCCATGAACCTGGTTGTGGCCCGAAGCATCTTTACCGATTATGACATGATAGTGGACACTGCATCAAGTGGTGCCGAGGCCATTAAAAAATACCGTGAAGGAAAATATGATATTGTTTTCATGGATCATATGATGCCGGAGATGGACGGAGTGGAAGCCATGAGACATATAAGACAGGTGGCGAGAGAGCTCGGGCGTGATACCGCCATTGTGGCACTGACTGCCAATGTGGTATCCGGTGCAAAGGAGATGTTCATCAACGAAGGATTTGACGGCTTTATCGCAAAGCCCATCGACACAAGTGATTTTGAAAGGGTGATCCAGGCAATCCTTCGCAGATCTGACACTACTGCCGGAGGGATCATGTCATGAGTATAAAAAAGATCTTTACAGAATTTGTAAATGCAATAAAGGACCCCGAAAGGGACATCACCGAGCGGGCATTTTTACTTATGACGCTTTTGGCGGAGATCGCTGTCTTTATAGCGCTGGCCGGGGACCTCATTATGGGAGAGGATATAAAGGAGATCATCACCCTTTTCGGGGTCCTCACATTCGTTCCCGCAGTGACGCTTATCTGTCTGCACTTTAACAGGCTGCGCTTTGCCATAGGATCTATTGCCCTGGGACTTATTGTTGTCGTGATACCTGCCATATATTTTTTCAGTGGCGGACTCTCCGGAGGCGGTGTATTCTGGGTCATCTTTTCATTTTTGTACATAGGAATAGTGGTTTCGAGCAAATGGCGTAAATACCTTTTTGCCCTGCTTTTTATTGTTGTTTTTAACTGCTTTTTGGTGTCCTATTACCATCCGGGACTTCTTACGGTACACTCCGTAAAAAAGATGTATATCGATGCCTTTATCTCACTTATCCTGGTGGGTATGGAGTGCTTTCTTATGACCTGGTTTATGGGGCTTCTGTTAAAGGACGAAAGCCTGCGTGCCAGGGAGGAGGCAAAAAAAGCAGAGGAACTCTCACGTGCACAGAATCGGTTTTTCTCCAGCATGAGCCATGAGATCCGTACCCCTATCAACTCTATTTTGGGACTCAATGAACTGATCCTGCGTGACCAGGGAGCCTCCGATGAAATAGTAAAGGATGCTACCGGTATCCAGGGTGCAGGCAAGCTCCTTTTGGCTCTGATAAATGATATCCTGGACTTTTCTAAAATGGAGGCCGGCAGCATGGAGATAGTCCCCGTGGACTACCGTGTGGGTGATATGATATCGGAGATCGTCAACATGATCTGGGTCAAGGCCAATGACAAGGGGTTAAAGTTTGAGGTCAGTATCGATCCAAATGTTCCCTCGGTGCTTTATGGTGACGAGGTCAGGATAAAGCAGGTGATAATAAACCTTCTAAACAACGCCGTAAAGTATACTCCGGAGGGTACCATTTACCTTCACATAGAAGGGGAAGCAGCCGGAGAAAAGACCATAGGTTTATCCATATCGGTAACCGATACCGGTATGGGTATAAAAAAGGAAGCACTGCCGGATCTTTTTTCTGCCTTTAAGCGGGTGGACGAGGAAAAGAACAGAAATATCGAGGGCACCGGTCTGGGCCTTTCCATTGTCAAGCAGTTGGTGGATCTCATGGGCGGAGATATCTCCGTCAACAGTGTATACGGCGAGGGATCTACCTTTACCGTTACCATAAAGCAGGGGATCTCGGATCCCACCCTTGTGGGTGAATTAAATATACATAACGTTACCACTGCAAAGCGAAACAAATACGAAAGCTCCTTTAGGGCGCCTGAGGCCAAGGTTCTCATTGTGGATGACAATGATATGAACCTTGAGGTGGAAAAGAGGCTTTTGGCAGATACCGGTATCGAAGTGGATACAGCCATCAGTGGAAGGGCGGCGTTGGAGTTGACTCTCGAAAAGCGCTATGATGTCATTTTCATGGATCATCTGATGCCAAAGATGGATGGTATAGAGTGTCTGGAAAAAATAAGGTCCCAGTCGGGTGGTATGAACCGCATCACACCGGTTGTGGTGCTTACTGCAAATGCCGGCAGCGACAACAGAGATCTTTATACCAGGTCCGGTTTTGACGGATATCTGGTAAAGCCCGTGTCCGGGGAGAACCTTGAGGACTCATTGCTTAGGCTTATTCCAAAGGACAAGCTGATCCTAAGGAGCCGGATGCTTCGTATGCGTGAGGATATAAACACGGCATCCAGGTACGCAAAAAAGCAGCCTGTGATCATTACCGCCACCAGCATGTGCGACCTGCCTGTCTCCGTTACAAAGGAGCTTGGCATACCTGTCATACCGTTTCTTATCCATACAAAGGAAGGCGTCTTTAAGGACGGAGTCCAGATGGATGCCAACGAGCTGGTCCGTTATATCAACAGCGGCGGGAATGCGGTTTCATCTCCTCCCGACGTAAAGGCCTACACGGACTTTTTCGCAAAGGCTTTGCGGAGAGCACATCATCTGATACATATAGCCCTTACCACCAGTATGAGTGAGGACTATGTCATTGCATCAGAGGCGGCAAAGGCCTTTGACAATGTGACCGTTATAAATTCCGAGTGCCTCTCCTCTTCGTCAGGACTTTTGGCGCTTATCGGTTACAGACTGGCAGAGCAGGGCGTGCCGGTAAATGATATTGTTACTGAGCTTGAGACCGTAAAAAAGAGGCTTAGCTGCAGCTTTGTCATAAACACCACAGAGTACATGGCTAAAAAAGAGCTGATAAAGCCATGGGTACACAAGGCAGCCAGCTCTTTAAATGCCCATCCGGCACTCAGGATCAGGGATGACCGTGCTACTATCAGCAGCATATCCTTTGGCAGTATCAAAAGGGCATACAGAAAGTACATCCATGATGCTTTCTCCGGTGATGTTATCCCTGATGCTGAGGTTTTGTTCATTACCTATGTTGACGTACCCGGTGAGACTCTCGAGTGGATCAGGGAGGAGGTCAGCAAGCTGGTTTACTTTGAAAATGTGGTATTCCAGCAGGCATCTCCGGCTATTTCTTCAAACTGCGGTCCCGGCTCAATTGGATTGCTTTATTTCGTAAAGTCCAACAAGTCGTATAACCTGGGAGCATTTTTCTCTGTCAAAGATGAGAGAGAAGATGTAAAAGAAGAGGAGGATAATCTGCCTAAAGCCTCCGAACCAAAGGAGATACCCTATGATGATGACGCGTCCGGGGACGAGTGGTATCGCAGCATCAGCTTTATAGATGCCAATGAGGCTATTAAAAACAGTGGCTCTGAGGAAGCTTTCAGCGCTGTTTTAAAGATTTTTTACGATTCCATTCCCGGCAAGTCAAAGGAGCTTTCCGACTATTTTGATTCCGAAAAATGGGATGAATACACCATAAAGATCCATGCATTAAAAAGCTCTGCAAAGCTCATTGGAGCAGTAAAGCTTTCGGAAAAGGCGGCGCTTTTGGAGGCTGCGGGAAAAGAGGGCGACTACGACTACATCCGATCCAATCACAGACCTTTTATGGCGGAATATAAAAAGGCCGGTGTGGAGCTTAAAGCCACCCTGCCCGGGGCAGCGGAATCTGTTTATTTTGATCCGGAAAAACCGGTGGCGGATGAAGCAATTATGTCAAGCGTTTTTGACGGACTTTTGGAGGCCGCAGAGGCCATGGATTACGACAGCATAGAGTCGATCTTAAAGGAACTGGAGGAGTACTCTGTCCCTGAAACCGACAGACCGCTTATGGCGGAGATAGTCAAGAAAGCGGATGCTTTTGACTATGATGGGATGGCAGAGGCCATTAAAAACAGTGGTAATCTGTAGAGGATGAATACTCATGGATACGGTTATCAGAATAAATGAAATTATAAATGATTTTGCCTGGGGCAGTCTTGGCCTGGTTTTGATCTTTGGTACGGGTATAGTATGTACCGTTGCCACGGGTGGCTTTCAGCTAAGATACATAAGGCACTGGCGCCAAAAGACTTTTGGCTGTATAAACAAAGAGGGACGTGTCATCAATGATGCCGGTGCTCTGTCACAGTACAGGGCCTTTTGCATGGCTCTTTGTGCCACGCTCGGAACCGGAAATATAGTGGGAGTATCCGCTGCGATCTGTATGGGCGGCCCCGGTGCGGTTTTTTGGATGTGGGTGGCTGCATTTTTCGGCATGATGATAAAGTTTTCCGAAAACGTCCTTGGCATGTATTATAAAAGGCGAAATGCCGAGGGAGCCTGGTCCGGCGGCCCCATGTACTATCTGCAGGATGGACTGGGATCCATGAAGCACTGCAAAAAGCTGGGCAAGGTGCTGGCTGTTTTGTTTTGTGCATTTACAGTCCTTGCCTCATTTGGTGTGGGAAACATGGGACAGATCAACAAGATCACCCTTAGTATTGAAGAGACTTTTTTGACAGGTGCTGACTTTGGAGAGATCTATGGGATCCCCAGGATAAATTGGGTTATCGGAATGGTCCTTATGCTGGTGGCTGCGTTTATCATCCTTGGTGGCTTCAGGAGACTGGCATATTTTTCGGAGAGAATGATACCTGTCATGTTCTTATCGTATATCATCGGATGCCTGGTGGTCATAGCCGTAAATCTCATAAAGCTTCCTGCCATAGTGCTCGCAATTTTTAAGTTTGCACTGGGGCCGGAAGCAATAGCGGGAGGCGCCGCGGGTACTGCCATCCAGTTGGCTTTTAACACCATAAAGTACGGATGTAAAAGAGGAGTCTTTTCAAACGAGGCCGGACTCGGCTCATCTGTTATGGTACACAGCAATTCCTGTGCCAGGGAACCGGTGAGACAGGGACTCTGGGGCATAGCGGAAGTGTTTTTGGACACCATGGTCATCTGTACCCTTACTGCATTTGTGGTGCTGGGATCCGGTGCCGTGGATCTGAGTACCGGGCACTGCCTTCCCGGAGTAAATGATACGACGCTTGTGTCAAAGGCCTTTGGACAGGCTCTGGGAAAACCGGGAGAGTGGTTTGTGGTGCTTGCCATAACCCTTTTTGCATTTACCACGGTTTTGGGATGGTCGTATTACGGCTCCAAGGTGGTGGAGTACCTCTTTGGAGTGACTGTTGCAAAGCTATACAGAGTGATATTTATCGCACTTATTATTTTTGGGGCTTTATTGGAGTCAAATCTGGTGTGGGACTTAAGTGATACCTTTAACGGGCTTATGATGATACCAAACTTAATCGGAGTCCTGGTCCAGACGCCCCTGGTTGTAAAGCTTACAAAAAACTATGTGGACAGAAGGATAAAAGGTATGGACGTGACTCCCATGCTGTCTTACAATAAAGACATACAAAGGGAAGCTAATAAGGCGGTCGAAAGAGGGCTGGCCTGATAGGAGGAAGAGATGGAAAACGAACAGTATGTTTCAATAGTCAGGGACAAGGAAAGCATAGTAGTCCGTGGCATAGAAAAAAGGCTGAAGGAAGAAGGGTATTTTATTTATATGTCCGGTAGTTCCAAGTCTGAGATTGACGGAAATGTGCCGAGGGTGTCGCTTTTTATCACATATCTTCCGGCTGACATCATTGACAACGTAAAGGAGTATAACAACTTCACCTACATTTGTTCCGCAGTCCATGATGGCGGAAAAAGAATGATAGTCATAGGTGAAAAAAAGATCCATGATGATCTCTTATCAGGTATCCCTGCCCTTAAATATCACACCTGGGTTGATCGGCCCGTGGATATGGATGACCTGATACAGGTTATGAAAAAGGTGATAAAGGAGCCGCTAAAAACAGATACCGACTTTGCAGAGGCTGCACCCTTTGAGGAGAGCCCGGTGGCTGCTTCATCCAAAGCAGAAAAGAACATCCTCATAGTTGATGATGATCCTTCCTATGCCAAGATGGTGCGTGAGTGGCTAAAGGATACCTACAGGGTGGATATAGTGACGGCAGGAGTACAGGCCATCACATTTCTGGCTAAAAAGAAGGTGGATCTGATACTTTTGGACTATGAGATGCCTGTGGTGGATGGTCCCCAGGTTTTGGAGATGTTCAGATCCGAGCCGAATCTTAAGGACATACCCGTGGTATTTCTGACAGGAGTGGGAGATGCAGAGCGGGTAAAGAGGGTAATGTCCCTAAAGCCCCAGGGTTATATACTAAAGTCTGCAACCCGTGAGGATCTTTTGGCCTCCATGAAGAAATTCTTGCCGTAGTTTCTATGAGACAGTGGTCAGTCTCCTATCGCCTACGTGGTTGTTTATAATCATTTTTTGTAGTAAAATGTGTCGGTGTGAGTTTTATCAGGCTTGCACTGACTTTTTTTGACAGCACAGAAAGGATGTAAAATGAAAAAGTGGATAGCGGCGCTTCTTTGCGCAGGACTTACTGTAGGACTTTTGGCCGGATGCGGGAATGCAAAGGAGGCAAAAGATACTGATGAAAAAGCTGAGGAGGCTGTAAGTCAGGACGATGTGGAAGATGAAGCAGATGATGACGATGAGTCTGAAGAGGCTGAAGAAGCGGAAGAGGCGGAGGACGAAGAAGAAAACTACGATACAGGCGATGCCTCACTGGACAATCCCCGGAATCAGGACGGTATAGGTGAAAAGGAGCTTTTGGTGGTATCCTTTGGTACCAGCTACAATGACAGCAGACGTCTTACCATAGGTGCAATAGAGGATGATCTGGAGGCGGCATTTCCTGACTGGTCGGTGCGCAGGGCTTTTACCAGCCAGATCATCATCGATCATGTAAAGGATCGTGACGGTGAAGAGATCGACAATGTGGGAGAGGCTCTTGACCGTGCAGCGGCAAACGGTGTAAAGGAGCTTTTGGTACAGCCCACCCATCTGATGAACGGTCTGGAGTACAATGACCTGGTAGATGAGGTGGCAAACTACTCGGATGCGTTTGAAAAGGTGTATATCGGTGAGCCTCTTTTGACGTCTGATGATGATTTTACAAAGGTGGCGAGTGCCATATGTAATGCCACCGAAAAATACGATGACGGTGAGACTGCCATCTGCTTCATGGGCCACGGCACAGAGGCAGATTCCAATGAGGTATATGCAAAGATGCAAAAGCTTCTTACCGCTATGAGTATGGACAACTACTATGTGGGTACAGTGGAGGCTACACCTACTTTGGATGATGTGATAAATGCGGTTAAAAACGGACACTACAGCCGTGTAGTTCTTCGTCCCCTTATGGTGGTGGCAGGTGACCACGCCAACAACGATATGGCGGGAGATGACGAGGATTCCTGGAAGAGCCGTTTTGAGGCAGAGGGATATAAGGTAGAAGCAGATGTCGCCGGCCTGGGTGAGATACCGGAGATCAGACAGCTGTATGTGGAACATGCAAAGAAAGCAATAGAGGAATAAGATGAAAAAGAAGATTTTGTGCGTACTGCTTGCAGTATCAATGGTGGCGGGAATCACTGCCTGCGGTAAGAGCCGGGTGGCCGAGGCGCCTACGTCTGAGGAGACTACTGAGGCGTCGGATGAGCCACAGGGTGATGTGCATGAGGAGGAAGAGCCTTCCGGGGATATGTCCCAAGTGGCGGATGCATCGGAGATGACAGAGGTAGAGGATGTGACTGACCCGGGCATGACACCGGTGACAGTTGATATGCTTAACCCGGGTTCTTATGAGGTTAGCATGAGATCATCTTCATCTATGTTCAAGGTTGACTCGGTAGAGCTTTCCGTGCTTTCAAATGTCATGGAGGTAAAGCTTTACATGCACTCTGACGCATACAGCCATATGTATGTCGGCACCGCCAAGGAGGCGGCAGAGTCAGGCGGTCCCTATATCGAACTTCAGGGCCTGGTGGATACGGGCTTTTTTGAGTTCCCCATCAATGCGTTGGACGAACCTGTACAGGTGGCGGCTTTTTCAGTAAGAAAGCAAAAATGGTACGACAGGACATTGCTTTTTGAATCCTCATCACTTCCTGAGGAGGCCTTTTATGAAAAGCGTTACAGATCGGTGGAGGAGATGGGACTTGCTGACGGAAAGTATGTCTGCGGCGTGACTCTTGCAGGCGGCTCCGGCAAAGCATCAGTTACCGATCCGTGCGTCATCGAGATAAAGGACGGCAAGTGCACGGCAACAATAGAGTGGAGCAGTCCGAATTATGATTTCATGGTGGTGGACGGAGTGCAGTATGACCCGGTGAATACCGAAGGCAATTCCGTGTTTGAGATCCCTGTGGACGGCTTTGACTATGCCATGGAGGTTCAGGCGGATACCACGGCCATGAGCCAGCCCCACCTCATCGACTATACCCTGACCTTCAACGGATCGACTATCGAGTAGTCTGTCATCGAAAGCGAAGCGAAGGATACCGCCCACTGTCATCGAAAGCGGAGCGAAGGATCTTAAAGAATCATATGAACACGAAAAAAGTACTCCTTACAATCCTGATCACAGCGTTACTTTTCACAGGGTGCTCTCCGTCCCGGGACATGGCGACGGGAGGCACCCTGCCTTCAGATAAAATGGAATTGGAATACGCTACCGGGTTTAGTGTGGATTACAACGATAATGGCGACAGTATCATAACCATAGGAGATGACAGGTATCTTTTGACCGACAGGGATGAAAATGATTTTTCCGGTGTGGTCATAAAAAAGCCGGTGGAAAACATATACCTGGCATCGTCTTCTGTCATGGATCTTTTTATAAAGGCAGATGCTCTCTCAAGCGTAAAGCAGACCTCCACAAAGGAGTCGGACTGGACCATACCTGAGGTTGCAGAGGCCATGGATGAGGGCAGGCTTTCATATGTTGGCAAATACAGTGCTCCGGACTACGAGGCACTGCTGGATGAGGACTGTGGTCTGGCTATTGAAAATACCATGATCTATCATGCACCAAAGACCAAGGAGCAGCTGGAGGCTTTAGGCATACCGGTTTTGGTGGAAAACTCCAGCTACGAAAAGCATGTGCTGGGACGTATAGAGTGGGTAAAGCTTTATGGTCTTTTGACGGGACATGAAAAAGAGGCAGAGGCCTTTTTTGAAGATGCAAAAAAAAGGCTTGATGCGGTGGGACAGGCTAAGCCCACGGGGAAGAGGGTGGCGTTTTTTTACGTGACTTCCTCAGGGTATATCAGCACCAGAAAACCGGGGGACTATATCACCGAGCTTATAGAGCTGGCAGGCGGAGAATATGCCATTTCCTCCGATATGGTCACGGAGGACAACAGGCTTTCCTCCATGAATATGGATGTGGAAAGCTTTGTGGCAGCAGCCCGTGATGCGGATATCATCATCTACAATTCCACCGTGGGCGGAACGCCGGAGTCTCTGTCAAAGCTTATCGCGGACAACCCGTTTTTGGCGGACTTTAAAGCGGTACAGTCCGGTGAGGTCTGGTGCACCGGTGCCAATATGTTTCAGATGACCGGCTCCCTGCCCCGGGTGGCCGAGGAGCTTGGCACCATAATAAATGATCCCGCCCCCGGAGCCCTCACCTTTTTTAAACAGCTGGATTAGGGAGAGAGTATTGAAGACGACAAGGACTAAAAGAATAGTATTGACTTTTGTGCTTCTAACTGCACTTTTATTCATACTGCTTTTTATGAATCTTATGATCGGCAGTGTGGGGATAAAAGTGTCTGATATAGCCGGGGCAATCTTTGGAGGGGATGTGGGGACAAAGGAGAGTCTTATTATCCGTACTATTCGTATGCCCAGGCTTTTGGCGGCGGCGGTGCTGGGTGGCGCTCTGGCACTGTCGGGTTTTTTGCTTCAGACCTATTTCAACAATCCCATAGCCGGCCCATTTGTTCTGGGTATCTCATCCGGAGCCAAGATGTGTGTGGCCATGGTGATGATCTTTTCACTTTTGCACGGGATGGTCCTATCTTCATTTCTCATGATCGTGGCGGCGTTTTTCGGAGCCATGCTTTCCATGGGATTTATCATCCTCTTATCTAAAAATATGGAAAACGGGGCGACTCTCATCATCTGTGGAGTCATGATAGGCTACATCTGTTCAGCCATTACGGATATCATGGTGACCTTTGCCAATGACGCTGATATTGTAAATCTCCACAACTGGTCAAGGGGCAGCTTTTCCGGTATCAGCTGGGGAAATGTCCGGGTCATGGTTCCGGTGGTAATGGTGACTTTTTGCCTTACATTTTTGCAGTCAAAGCCCATGAGCGCTTTTTTGCAGGGGATTTCCTTTGCCAAAAGTGTGGGTGTGGATGTAAAGAGGTTTTCCGTGATAATCATAGTTTTATCCGGGATCCTCTCGGCTTCGGTAACAGCCTTTGCCGGGCCTGTTTCGTTTTTGGGAGTGGCCGCACCTCATCTGGTAAAGAGGATGCTGGGCACCACAAAGCCTATTTACATGATCCCTGCCAGTTTCCTGGGAGGGGCCAGCTTTTGCCTGCTGTGCGACCTTTTGGCGCGTACGGTGTTTGCCCCTACGGAGGTTTCCATCAGTACGGTGACGGCGGTGATCGGGGCACCGGTGGTGATATGGGTGATGTTAAGACGCATGAAGGAGAAAACCACCCTTTAATTCTGAGCGGTTTTCCCGTGTCATTCTGAGTGGTTTTCCGTGTCATTCTGAGTGGTTTTCCCGTGTCATTCTGAGCAAAGCGAAGAATCTTTGAGGACTTTTATGTATAGTAGTAAGGAATTGTTAAAAACCGAATCCCTTTCTGCCGGCTACGAGGGCCGGGCGGTGCTTTATGATGTGAGTTTTTCCCTTTGCCGTGGTGAGATAATGGTGGTGGTAGGTCCAAACGGGGCCGGGAAATCCACCCTTTTAAAAACTATCTCAGGTTTGCTTCCGCCAATTGGCGGAGATGTGGAGCTTGCCACCTGTGCCGGTGATCCTGAACTTGCCACCCGTGCCGGTGATCCTGATCTCACTGAAGCAGACTCCGGGGTGGGTAAGACTTTTATAGGAACCTCCATTTTTTCCATGGATCCCATGGAACGCGCCAGACACATGTCGCTGCTTTTGACAGACAAAAGGATGGCGGAGCTTATGACCTGCCGTGATGTGGTGGAGATGGGCAGATACCCCTATACCGGCCGGCTCGGCATATTGTCTCAAAAAGATGAAGAGGTTGTGGACGAGGTGATGGAAAGGCTTAGTATCAAAAAGCTTTCCGACATGTTTTTTGATAAGATCAGTGACGGCCAGAGGCAGAGGGTGCTTTTAGCCAGGGCACTTTGCCAAAAGCCCCGGATCTTGATCCTGGATGAGCCTGCATCCTATCTTGATATCAGATATCAGCTGGAGCTTTTGGATATACTGCGACAACTGGCGGATGACGGGCTTTCTGTTATCATGAGTATGCATGAGCTCTCACTGGTAAAAAGGATAGCAGACCGGCTTTTATGTGTAAAGGACGGGCATGCCCGGATGGTGGAGGATACAGAGGGCTTTTACGAAAATGGCGGTATGGGAGAGCTTTTTGATATCCCGGATGACAAGCTGGATTATTTGAAATAGAAAAATACATCATATACGACGAGGCAGGCATTGACCTAAAGGGTAACAGACGAGTATATAAGGAGCGGCATGATAAGGACATTTTTTGAAACCATAGCGGTGACATTTTCCATATTTTCATCCATTCCCATGCCCATGATAAAGTGGGATGAGAGGAACATGCGATATATGTTTTTGGCATTTCCGCTTATCGGGGCGGTGATCGGTGCAGGCTGTTTTTTGTGGGATAAGCTTTGTATATGGGCGGCTTTTCCCGGGATACTCAGGGGAGCGGGTTTTCTTCTTATCCCCCTTTTGCTTACCGGGGGCATCCACCTGGACGGTTATGTGGATGTCTGCGATGCACTGGCTTCCCACGGTGATCATAAGAAAAAGCAAGAGATCCTTCATGATCCCCACATCGGAGCTTTTGCAGCAATTAGGACGGGAGCCTACTTTGTGCTGATGCTTGCGGTGTGTACGGCGCTTCCTCAGATGGAGAAAAAGGGGTACGTGACCTTTGGACTTATATTTGTGCTAAGCCGGGTGCTGTCGGGACTTGTGGCAGTGATAAGCCGGGATTATACCGAGACCGAAGATCTGCTGCATCTTTTCGCGGGATATGCTAATAAAAAGGTTTGCGCGGTGATACTTATTATAGCGGATCTTGCCATTGTATTTGCCTTGTGCATGATGGACGGCCCGGGATACTTTGTGGCTGTGGCAGCCCAGCTTGTGGCCATCTATTATCACTATATGAGTAAGAGGCAGTTTGGTGGGATATCCGGTGACCAGGCCGGATGGTTTTTGGTACAGGCGGAGAAGTGGATGATGATAGCGATAGTGGTGTACCACTACATACTGATGAGACTTTTATAAGATTCTTCGCTACGGAGAGTGGATATGATCTTTGTAACCGGTCCCATGTATTCGGGAAAGGAAAAATGCATATGTGAGATGCTTGGCATAACCCATGAGGAGTTTATGAGTCGTGGTGTCCGTGATGTGGAGCGATTGGTGGCGGATGATGCCACCGACGGGTCATGGAATGTGACGGGTATCTCTGACGGCCCTTCGTGGAACGAGACAGACGCAGATGACGCCCTCACACGCCTGGCGGACGAGCTTTCAAAAAAAGACATCATCATCGCCTCTGAGATCGGAGCAGGAGTGATCCCCATGGATCACGGACAGGATGCACACAGACAGCGTGCCGGCCGGTTGTCACAGCTTTTGTCTGCTCGTGCCGACACCGTGATCCGTGTGATCTGCGGCCTGCCACAAATTCTAAAACAGGGCAATGAGATTTTGCATGAGGCAGAGGGCGATGAAATATCATCTGAGTCAAAAGACAATGAGATTTCATCTGAGTCAAAGGGAAGTCACAAAAACAGTATCATGATAGCCGCCATGGAAAGTGGCATAGGAAAGACAATATTTACCTGTGGGCTGATACGGGTGTTGTCGGCTTATGGGTATGCGGTCTTTCCATACAAGACGGGACCGGACTATATCGATCCCATGTACTTATCCCGGGCTGCCGGGACACCCTGCAGGAATCTGGATATCTTTTTGCAGGGAGAGGATGGAGTTTGCCGGTCATATATGAAGGCTTTTGACACGGATGCTGCATCGAAGGCAGGAGGCAGCAACGGAACCAAAGGATCTGCCACCGGCGAGGCAGAAAACTATGCCGTCATCGAGTCCGCCATGGGTTACTATGACGGGGTGGGCGGCACGGATGAAGCCTCGGCCTACGGAGTTGCCGGACTCTTGGAGGTTCCTGTGGTACTTTTGGCCAGACCGGGCAAAAACAGTGTTACCTTAGCGGCACAGATCAAAGGCATCCTTGACTTCAGGAAGGACTCTCGCATACGCTGCGTGGTGCTGACCCACTGCAGTGCAAAAAGATATGAGAATCTAAAGCCCTTGATAGAGCGGGAATGTGGGATCAGGGTGGCAGGCTTTATGCCACCCATGGACGAAGCAAAGATTTCATCCAGACACTTAGGACTTGTCACTGCAGATGAGACGGATGATTTAGAGCATCGTTTTGATGCAATAAAAAAGGCTGTGGAGGAAAACGTGGATGTGCACTATATCTGTAGCTTATGATGAAGCCTTTTTGTTTTATTACCGTGATAATCTGGATGCCATAAGGGAGGCAGGAGCAGACATAGTTTATTTTAGCCCGCTTTTGGATGAGGCTTTGCCTGTATGTGACGGACTCTACATAGGGGGTGGTTATCCCGAACTTCATGAGGAGGTTCTTTTAAAAAATGCCGGAATGTGCGAGAGTATCAGGACTGCTGTCACCGCAGGACTTCCCACTGTGGCGGAGTGTGGCGGGTTTATGTATCTGGTGATGACTGATGCTTTGCCGGGGGAGGTGTACCCTACCGACAGTGCCAAACGCTTTGGTTATCTTACCATCCATGCAGAAAATGACAGCATGCTTTTTTTACAGGGCGAAGACATCCCTGCCCACGAGTATCATCACTGGGACTGTACGGACTGCGGCAGTGATCTTTTGGCAAAAAAGGCGGATGGGAGGACCTGGCGGTTTGGATATGCCGGCGACACCATTTATGCAGGGTTTCCGCATCTTCATTTCGGAGGAAAGCTTCCTCTTGCAGAGAGATTTGTAAAGGCCTCTGACGCTTACAATAATAGAGAATTGTAAAGGCCTCTGCCGCATACAATAAGACACAGGGATAGTCTTTTTTGTGGTTTGCAAACCATAGTGTTTCGGTTTATAATAATCTTCGGAATTAGGGAGAGAGAATAAAGGAGAGTATCATATGTATGCGTATGTCTTGTCTATAAAGGGACAGATTTTTTGCATGCTAGTTCTTTTATATATTGCAGGGATTTATTTTTTTGTAAAAAGACGCAGGACCTCGGGGCACAGGCTCTTTTCTGCATTGCTTTTGGTGTCTATCGTATATATGGCTTTTGATATGATCACGGTATATACCATAAATCATGTCCATGAGATTTCCACAGGTCTCAACCACTTTTGTCATATCATATACATGTCATCCATGACAGCGGCGCTGTACGTGTTCTTTTTGTATCTGCGCTACCTGGCCTATGGGAATGTATCCTTCAAGTTTTACCATGCCATACCTCTTTTGGTTTCTGTTTTGGCATCCACCTTTTTGCCCTTCGAATACGAGGAGTCGGTCTATGGCAATTATTCCTGGGGACCTTTTGCCATGGTGGCATTTGTCTCGGCATATTTTTATCTTTTGGTAGGCGTGGTCATTTTATTCAGGTGTAGAAAGAGACTTGATAAAAAGACATTTCACGCCATAGCCATTTCCATGATCGTAGTCTTTGGTACAGCGGTGCTTCAGGGTGAGTATCCCACACTTTTGATCTCGGGTATCGGTATCACCCTTGTGGTTTTGGCACTCTTTTATACAGTGGAGAGTCCGGACGCCATCCTTATTGAGACGCTTGCAAAGGAGAGGGAGAGGGCAGACAGTGCCAACCGTGCCAAGTCCATATTTTTGGCACAGATGTCCCACGACATACGCACTCCCATAAATGCTATTTTGGGCATGAATGAGATGATACTTAGGGAGACGGCCGACGAGGACATCAGGGATTATTCCAGGGACATCCAGACTGCAGGTAAGACCCTGCTTTCACTTATCAACACCATCCTTGATTTTTCAAAGATAGAGGATGGCAAAATGGAACTTGTGATAGTGAAGTATGACCTGGCCACCTTTGTTAAAAACATCGAGCTGTCCGTAAACGGCAGGGCCAGGACAAAGGGACTAAGCTTTGAGGTCAATGTGGATGAAAAACTTCCCACTGCACTCTACGGAGATGATGTGCGTCTTACAAAGATCATCACCAATCTTTTGACCAATGCCATCAAGTACACTGAAAAGGGCAGTGTGCGTTTTGACATCAAAAAGCTTTCCGATAGAGATGATGAAGTATTAATCTCAGTAGCTGTAGCCGATACCGGTATCGGCATAAAGCCTGAGGACCTTGACAATATCTACAAGGAGTTTAACAGGCTTGACGAGGAGCGTAACCGCAATATTGACGGAGTAGGACTGGGTATGGCCATAGTGGCCAATCTTTTAAAGATGATGGATAGCTCACTAAAGGTTGAAAGTACCTATGGTAAGGGCTCAGTCTTTTCCTTTTCGGTGGTGCAAAAGATCGCTGATGCCACCCCTATTGGGGACTACAATGAGAAACTTAATGCCATGGGAGAGGACCGGATCGATCAGGAAGAATTTATGGCCCCTGATGCAAGGGTACTCATAGTGGATGACAACACCATGAACTTAAAGGTAGCCAAAAAGCTTTTGCAGATCTTTGGCATAGAGCCTGATCTGGCGGAGTCAGGTGAGGAATGTATCGAAAAGGTAAAGAGCAATTATTATCATTTCATCGGCTTGGATCATATGATGCCCGGGCTTAGTGGTATAGAGACCCTTGAAAAGCTTCGGGAGGGAAAGATCCTTCCGGAGGATACCAGAGTGCTGGCCATGACCGCCAACGCTGTGGCAGGGGCAAAGGAGATGTATATCTCCGCCGGCTTTGATGATTATGTGTCAAAGCCAATAGAGCTTGATTCCATGAAGCAAAAGCTGCTTACATACCTTCCGGCTGATGTCATCAGAAAAAAGGGCAAAGACATAGACTTTGAAGTACTGGAGTTTGAGCCCGCCGGGGGCGATGATGAAGCACCGGAGTTTGAGCCCGCCAAAGATGCACCGGCGATCCCTGTCTCAGAGACGGATATCAAAAAGCTGCTTTCGGATGCGGGAGTGGATGTGGCAGCAGGACTTATGTACTGCGCAGATGATATGGATTTTTACACAGAGGTGCTCGGTGACTATGTAAAGTGGCAGCCACAAAAGACAGACCAGCTTAATGAGTTTTATAAGTCCGGGGACATCAAAAACTATGGGATACTGATCCATGCGCTAAAGAATACATCCAGGACGGTGGGACTTAGTGAACTGGGAGATCTGGCCTTTGCTTTGGAACAGGCAGCAAAAAACAATGATACGGCTTTTATCGATGAAAATCACGAGGCCTTTGTAAGCCGTTTTTCCAAGGCCGCAAAGGATATTGAAGACAGTATATCGCACCGGGGATAAGACTCTTTTTCTTAAAGATTGACACTACACCTGAGGATAATTATAATTATTTCTTAGGTGTGTTTTTTATGCATATCTAAAAATAAAAAAAGACGGGGGTAGTACAAAATGGCAAAAGAAAAGGTTAAAAAAGATTCATCAGATGTGGGGTTTTTCTCATCACTTGCATTTAAGATCGTAGTTGCGATCCTCATAGGAGGAAGCCTGGCAGTCGGCCTCATTGGCTTTATTTCTATCTATGATTCCAAAGGAACTCTTGAAGATATATATCAGAAATATACCATGAATGTATCTGAGACTGCATCATCGGCTGTGGATGCCAGCATGCAGGCTACGGCTGATGCCATGATATCCAGCGGACAGCTGCAGATAGGTATCACCTCCGAGGATATGGAAAACTATATGTTAAACCTCTTAAAGGAGGATGCAGATGCAAACAGAGCCACACTTTCATCCACATTTGAGGATGCTCTCGGAGGTGTTAATCTTTCGGGAGTAGAGGGGTCGTATGCATACTTTGTAAGCAAAGACGGTACCATGATGTGGCATCCGACGATAGAAAAGATCGGAGAGCCTGTGGAAAATGCAGCGGTAAAGGGCTTGGTGGAGCAGCTTTCTTCCGGCAAGACTCCCGAGGAGATAGGTGAGGGCTCCGTGATATATGAGTACAAGGGAGCCAAAAAGTTTGCCGGATACTCATTTACCGCAGGCGGAAATCTTGTCATAGTCACAGGTGACTACGACAAGATCATGAAGCCGGTTTCAGATCTGACTGCAAAGATCATTATCACCATGATCATAGTTATTGCCATAGTGGTAGTATTTTTCTACCTGATCATTAAGCTTTTGCTTAAGCCGCTTAAGGATGTGGGAGAGATCATTGACAACACGGCAAGGTTTGATTTTACTCATACCAAAAATGGAGCAAAGCTTCGTGAACGCAAGGATGAGATCGGTATGATGGCCAAGGCTGTCAGCCAGATGCGTTCCAACCTCCGTCATATAGTAGGAGAGATTTCGGATACGGGATCACGTATCACTGACAACGTGGAGACACTTAAGCATACCACTGATGATGTAAATACCATGTGCTCCGACAACTCCGCTACCACCGAGGAGCTGGCTGCTTCCATGCAGGAGGCCTCAGCAGTGGTTGACACCATAAATGAAAACATCGGTGATGTACAGGATGAGGCAGGAAAGATCGACGGACTTGCTACAGACGGCGCACAGATGTCTGTGGATATCCAGCAAAAGGCTAAAAGCCTTAAAGATGAGACAGCCGCAGCTGCGAAAAAGACCAGAGATATGTATGAGCAGGTGAGGGTACAGGCTGACGAAGCTATCGAGAGTTCCAAGGTGGTTAACAAGATCAACGACCTTACAAACACTATTATGGAGATCTCATCACAGACCTCGCTTTTGGCCCTCAATGCTTCCATAGAGGCAGCCCGAGCAGGTGAGGCCGGAAAGGGCTTTGCGGTAGTTGCAAGTGAGATCGGGAATCTGGCAAATGACACTTCCGATGCGGTTGCCAATATCAATGAGATAGTGGGAGAGGTAAACGGAGCCGTAAACCAGATGGCCGGATGCCTGGAAAAGACCACCAGCTTTTTGGCTGAAAATGTTCTTTCGGATTACGAGAAGTTTGAGGATGTAAGCCTTCAGTACCAGCAGGATGCCGGAGCCTTTGGTGAGAGCATGGAGACTATAAAGAGCGGATGCGACACCCTTGGCAACGCAATAAATGTTATAGCAAACTCCATCGGAGATATTACCCACACAGTTGGAGATTCCGCAAACGGAGTTTCAAATATAGCGGAAAAGACCACAGGCATCGTATCCGGCACCACGGACGTTACGGAGCGTGTATCGGATACCAAGAGTGCAGTAGACACATTGGACGAGATCGTCAAACGCTTCAAGATGGAAGGATAAAGATTTTAGGGGCGGCAAAAGCTGCCCCTTTTTGATAAAGGAACAATATGAATAGTATTTTGGTAATCATCATCATAGTAGTTTTAGATCTGTTATTTGGCGACCCGGAAGCCTTCCCCCATCCCGTAAAGCTCATGGGCAGGATCATCAATGAGACAGAGGCACTTTTGCGCGAGAAGTTTCCAAAAACCGATGACGGGGAATTTAAAGCAGGCCTGATACTTGCCATAGCACTTCCTCTCGTTACGTTTATCGGAACAGCTCTTTTGATCCATATCGCTTACAGCCTGCTTAAGCCGCTGGGGGTGGCACTGCAGATATTCTGGGGGTGGCAGGCCATCGCCATGAAGGACATGCTAAAGGAGAGTAATGAAGTCCATGAAAGGGTGACCTTTGGTGACCTCTCCGGTGCCAGACGTGCGGTTTCAAGGATAGTGGGACGGGATACTGAAAAGCTGGGTATGGATGGCGTGATCCGGGCTACGGTTGAGACTGTGGCAGAGAGCTTTTCAGACGGCTTTTTTGCCCCGCTTTTTTACTTTGCCATAGGTGGAGCGCCCCTGGCTTTGACATACAAGGCTATAAATACCATGGACAGTATGATAGGTTATAAAAACGATGAGTACATGTATTTCGGAAAGGCAGCAGCCAGGCTTGACGATGCGGCCAATTTCATCCCTTCGCGGATATCCGCATTTTTGATGATGGCAGCAGCTAAGATCTTGGGCATGGACGAAAAGGATGCCTACCGTATATGGAAGAGGGACAGAAAGCTTTCCACATCCCCCAACTCCGGACAGACTGAGGCCGCCATGGCAGGTGCGCTCCACGTGAGACTTTTGGGACCTGCAACCTATTTCGGACAGATCTATGACAAGCCCTACA
>CAMODS010000005.1 GCA_946611525.1 uncultured Lachnospiraceae bacterium
CCCACCGTCTTTAAAGCCACAGTCTTTCCTCCGGTGTTGGGACCGGTGATGATAAGCTGGTGAAAATCCTCTCCCAAAGTCACATCGATGGGCACCACCTTTTGTGGATCCAAAAGAGGATGTCTGGCCTTTTTAAGCACCAGTACACCCCTGTCAGAGATCGCCGGTCTGATGGCATTTTGCTCCAGTGCCAGAGCTGCCTTTGCAAAAATAAAATCAAGCCTTGCCAAAACAGAAAAATCGTTTTTTATTTCCTCAGTATGCTCCGCCACCCTGGCGCTTAGGGCAGCCAGTATCCTGGCAATCTCCTCCTGCTCCTTAAGCTCCAGCTCGCGCATCTCATTATTTAGATTAACCACCGCCTGTGGTTCTATGAAAAGCGTCATGCCTGAGGAGGACTGGTCGTGGACCATACCCGGGATCCGGGACTTGTAATCCGACCTGACAGGGAGACAGTACCTGCCGTTTCTGGTGGTGATCACCGCCTCCGTAAGTCCCTCCCGGATACTCTGCTTTGAAAGCATCTCATTTAACGCCGAACGTATCCTGTCCCCTGCCTTTGACAGGCTCTTTCTGATGGACAAAAGCTCCGGCGAAGCATCATCCGCTATCTCATCCTCCGAGATGATGGCACGGTTTATTTCTTTTCTTAAGGTATCCAGGGTCACAAGCCCCTCGAAAAACCCTGATAGGCTGTCGGATATCTCATTGCCCCTCTCGTCACCGGTGCCATACCTTTTTATGCGGTCCGCCACATTCAAAAGATCAGCCACCTGTAAAAGCTCCGCAGCTCCAAGAGTGCCTCCTATCTCAAGCCTCTTTGCATATCCCGTGACATCACAGGTCCCGGCAAAGCCCGGCGCACCGTATTTCATCACGCGGCTAAGGGCGTCATTAGTCTGTGTCAGGTATTTATTTACATCCGAAAGGCGTTTCTGGGGAGAGATCTTTTCACAATAGCTCTTCCCCGCCTCGCTTGTGGCAAGCAGAGAAAGCCGCTTTACGATCTTATCATATTCTAATGTCTTTAATACTTTTTTATTCAAGAGTCTTCATCTCCACTTTGATGTCTCCGGCATCATCTACGATGATCAATGCGTAGGTGTGCTGTCCTGAAGGCTGCCTGGGCTGGGTCAGGCTCCCGGGATTTACAACGGTAACCCCCTTGTATGAAGGGATGTGGTCAGGTATATGGGTGTGCCCGTACAGAGCCACATCAGCCATCTCTGTCTTTGCCGCCGATACTAAAGTCTCAGGCGAATACCTCACATCGTGTCTGTGTCCGTGCACCAGAAATGCCCTGTGCCTGCCTATATCAATGCACAGATCATCCGGCAGATCGGAAAGAAAAGAGTCGCAGTTTCCCTTTACCGCATACACAGGGACATTTGATATCTCCTCAAACAGTTCCTTTTGTCCCAGGATATCTCCCAAGTGAAATACCTGGTCAGGGTGTTCTCTTTCCACAGCCTTTTTAAAACCGTCAGCCCTGCCGTGGGTATCGCTTACCACTAATATCTTCACAGCTCCTCCTTCATCATACGAAGAGCATTGCCCCTGTGGGAGATTGCATTTTTCTGCTCAGGCGTCATCTGCGCCGTGGAGCAGCCATACTCATCCACATAAAAAATAGGGTCGTATCCAAAGCCGTTTTCACCGGCAGGCTCCCATCCGATATATCCCTCTATGGTGCCCCGCTTTACGGCAGTATGTCCGTCAGGGAACACCGCTGCAATGGCACACACGAATCTTGCGGTACGATCCGCCTTTTCCACTCCATTCAGCCTTTCTATAATAGCCTGATTCTTTTTAGAGTACGGAGTATCCTCCCCCATATATCTGGCGGAATACACCCCGGGCTCACCTCCAAGGGCGTCCACCTCGAGACCGCTGTCATCTGCCAGCACCACTGCCTCTCCGTCAAAGGCATTGGCCACAGCCTTTGCCTTTATCAGGGCATTGTCCTCAAAGGTCTCTCCGTCCTCTACTATATCCACGTCGATCCCGGCTTCCTTCATGGAAAGGATCTCATAGTTTAAATCTCCGTAGATCTCCCTTATCTCCCTCATTTTGTTTTCATTTCCGGTTGCGAATATTATCTTCATTTTTCCTCCAGTCTTATACTCTTCTTCAGATCTGCACCATTATTCTTCAGAGTTTTTACGATAGCCTTATAAAGCGCATGAGCCGCCTTGTCCTGGTAGCCTGGATCATTTAGGTTATCAAGTTCTTTTTGGTTTGTCAAAAACCCTATCTCTGCCAAAGCCACCGGCACCTCTGAAGAGCGGATGATATAAATATTATCACCGGCCACGACTCCCTTGCTGTTGCAGTCCAAAGCCTCCAATAGCTCATTTAAGCACGTTTCGGCAAACTCCCGTGAGCGACCTGTCTCATCACTTACCCTGTACATGACCTCCGCTCCGTTTATTCCGGACATCCTGCCGGAAGCCGTAGAGTTATTGTGAATGCTTAAAAAGAGATCTGCCTTTAAGTCATTTGCCAGGGCAACCCTGTCCTCAAGATCGATGTAATCATCATCCACCCTGGTAAAGTAAAAGCCGATGTTGTATTCGCTTTTTGCACCATATGCCAAAAGTCTGTAGCCTATGGCAAGATTGATATTTTTCTCATAGATGTCACCCTGATTGGCTCCCACGTCATTTCCGCCATGACCTATGTCCACCACCACTATGGCATCATACACATCATGGGGATCCGCAAAATCAAGATAGACGTAGTTGTCCTCCACGGTGAGGGAAAGCTTTTTTATCTTTGTGGTAGTGATATCCAGTATGCCCATATCTCCTGCATGGGCAAAGGTAAGTTCCCTGATACCGTCAGAGGATCCAACCATCGGATAGTCGTAAAAATAAGAACTGTCCACGCCGGGGATGGTAAGTTCAAAGCTTTTTGACATGGCATCCTCTGTAAAGCTGACCTTCCCGGGATCCACATCCATAGGAAGGGTAAGCCTCAGCTGATGCTCCACCTCCTTTGCGGTCTGGGTGGTATCCACACTATAAAGCTCGTCACCGGATCTTAAAAGATCCATGACGGAATAGGTTGCCACTCCGTCCCCGTCCGAAGCCAGAGATACCCTGTGTATATCGGGCACCATATAAAACAACAATATCACTGCCGCAAAGGTAATTCCTAAAAAATAGGTCAGTCTTCTCTCAATCCTTTTTTGCATCCGTATCTTTATCAGGTATCCTGCCATATGCTTTTAAGCAGAGATTTCCTTTTGCTCCTTCTTCCACGCTGTCCCATGACAGTCCGCTCTTGCTGCTGTAGCTTTTGCCATCTGTGATATCCACATCACCATCCTCTATGGAGGCAGCCTGCATCTCTATAGCCAGAGGATGCCCCAGATCAGGCGTGCTGATATACAGGATAATGGCAAAGTCTTCGCCCTCCTTCAGACTCAGAGGACTCGAAAATCTGATAGTATAAAAGCCACTGTCGGAAAGTTCTCCCTCAGCCACCCTGACTCTGTTGGCCAGATCCTTTGGACCTGAACAGTGTCTTGCCACATAAAGCTGATATCGACTGTTACGGCCTAAGGCATAAAAACCTGCAGAAGTAATGTCCACATCCTCCTTAGCTGTATACATCACCGCGCCCCAGGCACTGTCCTTATCATAGCCTATCTGGCCGGTCCAGCCGCAGAGATCCTCCTGGTATATCCGGTCTCTCTCATCCGCATCCTCAAGTCTCACATAGGATACTGTCTGGTTTCCGATATGAGTATCATAATATGAAACGTAAAACACACCATTTTCACCAAAGGAACTGCCCCAACTGTTTTGACAGATAAAAGCTCCATCTCCCGGAACATAGTTGGAAAAGCCGGAGGCGGGATAGCTGTCATTCCAGCCTATTATCACCACATCATGGTTGGGATCCTCGTCACCCATATAGCAGTATGCGTTGTTTTCCGAACTGTAATACTGAGATGATGAAAGACCTTTTTCATCCACATCCACATAGATGGAAGTAGACACACCTCCGTATAAAAATATAGACTTTTTAATGTCATCTATATCGTCCTCGGTAAAAAGGTGTACCTCTGAGACATGTTTTGTAACCTGACCCTCATCCTCTGTGACCGGTCCCTGCCACGACAACAGATTGGCCAGTGCCATGGCGTAGTCACCGCCATCGATACCGGCCCTGTCAAAGGGACGATCCGACACCATATCATCAGGAGAAAAGGTGATATCCTCCTCAGGCAAAAGGGATGACTCCATGGCTCCCACCGAAGCATAAGCCCAGCAGGTGGAGGCACTGCCCTGATCCCTGATCGCCGATACCCGGTTGCGATCCCTGAGATCATAGCTTATGGGAAGAGTGAACTTTGAGTCTCTGGTTGAATAAAGTGAAAGCTTTGTGTTTTTCGCATTGAAGCTGTAGTCAAAGCCAAACTCATCACACACCTGTCTAAGAGGCACATAGCCATCGTCTCCCATCATGGTGGCGGTACGGCCGCTGTGCTCTAAAAGCACAATGCCGTCATCAGTCTGTCTGGCACTGCAAAAAAGATTCTCACGGATAAAGGGCAAAGATGCCAAAATCTCCATATCATCTCCGACCAACAGCTCCTTTTCCCTGAGGATAATGGGCTTTTCGTCGTAGGTAGCCGTCAGTATCCCCTCATTATTGATACTCCTGGCTATGAGTGGATAAAACACGGAGTTTTCAAGCTGCGCTCCCCTAAAGGCCTCAACCTCGGAAAGGGAGTCGCCCAGTGTAAGCGCCTTAAATCCACCCAAAAGGAGTATCAGTGCAAAAAGCACCATATATCTTTTGGATACACTCATCATATAATCATACCTTTGCTGAATTGTCAGCTGTCACCTTTTTTCGCTTAGGTGGCTTGGGACCCAAAAACTGGTAGAAATAAGTCTTTATCATGCCGTTATAAATCTTACGGTTTTTATCGGCCTTTTTGCCTATGGCATCACAGGCCTTTTCAAATGATGTTATCACATACATTGACCAGCTGTCCAGTCTGTCATAGACCTCGCCTAAGGTATGGTAGAGAGCTGCCACATCCTCATCCTTTGACAGTCTCTCCCCGTATGGAGGATTCGTTAAGATAAAGCCATATTTTTTAGCATGGCTCATGTCCGCCACATCCCTGACCTGGAAGTGGATAAGATGCTCAACGCCGGCATTTTTGGCATTTTTCCTGGCTATATCTATAGCCTCCGGATCGATGTCATAGCCGTAAAGATGAGTCTCTACATCTCTGTCCTCCTGCTCCTTTAGCTCCTGCCTGATCTCCTGCCAAAGAGACGGCTCGATAATATGGCTCCACCCCTGTGCCGTAAACTCCCGGTCCACTCCCGGAGCGATGTTGCATGCCATAAGCGCCGCCTCGATCAGAAAGGTGCCGCTGCCGCAAAATGGATCCACCATGATCCTGTCGGGATGCCAGGGTGTAAGTGAAATGAGCGCCGCAGCCAGTGTCTCCGATAAAGGAGCTGACCATGTCCAGGTGCGGTATCCCCTTTTATGCAGGGATGCGCCGGAAGTGTCCAGTGTAAAAAGCACCTCATCCTTGTACAAAAAGATCCGAAAAGGGAAGTCCTTTCCGGTCTCCAAAAACTCATCCCTTCCCGTGGCTTTTTTCATACGCTCCACCATGGCCTTTTTTACAATGGACTGGATGGATGAGGGAGCAAAAAGCTTGCTTTTGACCGAGGTGGCCTTTGTAACCCAAAACCTGCCGTCTGACGTCACATAGTCCTCTATGGGAAGAGCCGCGATTCCGTCAAAGAGCTCCTCAAAAGTGGATGCAAAAAATCTGCCTACCACTATGAGCACACGCTCTCCGGTGCGCAGACACATATTTGCACGGACCACCGCCTCGGCATCGCCCATAAAGCACACCCGGCCGTCATCCACCCTGGTGATCTCATATCCCAGATCATATATTTCTTTTTTTAAAACGGCCTCTATCCCAAAATGGCAGGGCACGCATATCTCATACCTGTTCATATATTTTTCTTATTTCTCATCCTGAGCGCAGCGAAGGATCTCAAAAAAATCAGGCAGCCAAAACGACTGCCCGATTATTATAAATCCACCAAATATAATGTCAAGCGAAAAGATCTATCCGGGATCCTATTACGCCATACCCCTTGGAGCTGCCACCACTGCTGCCGTAACCGGTGGTGATCCCATCAAAGCCGGATGCGATGGAGTTGAGTCCCTTATTGATGCGCTGTGAATCCTGGATCTGCCCGATCCTGCGAGTCATAACCTGTGCTGTAGGATACTGTACCGGCGCCGCTCCCTCCACTGCATCCGCAGAGGAAAGCCCCTTTACCGACTCCACAAAAGCATCTGAAAAATCCGCTTTGTTGTCAAGGCTGTATGCCTGTGCTACAGTGCTCCGGTAGGAAACTCCCTGGACCGGATTCATACTTGCAGCTGATAATCCCATAATCTACCTGCCTCTTCCTGACGACGCGCCACATTCTGTCTGTCCTCGAATAAGCTGTCCACAGCCTTCATGCGCTCGTTAAGCCCTATCTTTTCGTTGCCCTTTTCTACTGCTGTCTCAATAGCGAAATCTGCCATCTCTGTGCGGGAATCCACTTCCTCGAGCCTGCCCATGGTGTTGTTGAACTGCTCTCTGTCCTCTCTGCCGGAAGCTTCCAGCTCCTCGCGGCGTGCGATCTCGTTATTGTAATCATTTTGTGAGATCTCACCCTCCAGATACATCTGCTCAACCTGTTGGTCTGTGTATCCCACAAAGCTGGTGATCTCCCTCTTTTGGTCCTCTTTATCATCTGTGGTAACGGGAGTGATCTCAGGCGCTTCGATAGGCTCGATCTCCGGTGCCTCGATGGGCTCGATCTCTATATCCTCCTCATCACGCAGCTCATTGTCCTCCGGCTGTCTCTGTGAAATGACTGCACCTGTCTCACTGTCCGTAAGCTCCTGTGCACCCTCATCACTGACCTGAACAGTATCGCCGTCATCAGACACGGAAACCACATTCTCAAGGGTCTCCTCTCTGCGCTGCTTCTGAGCCTCAGCAGTCCTGTCAGCACGCTCGCTCTCATTCTTGTCTGTAATGGCACGCTCTACCGCATTGTCGCCTCTCTGGGCGGGAGTGCGGATCTCAGTAGCACCTGTCCTTGAAGCATCAACTGTGGCACCACCCTCTGTGGAGGCACCTGGCCGTGTGGTCGGAGCTGTCGGCGTGGATATGCCCGGTGCACCCGGTGTAATCTGTAATCCTGCCATAAAAATCCCTTCTTTCTATCTTCAAATCCACCCACTAACGGTAAATACATCATACAACAAAAACAGGGGTTTGTCCATATTATTTTTGAAATTGTCAGACAATTTGTCCCGGGTTGTGACACCCTGTCACTCCCGGGACAAAAGAAAGATCATTTTGAAAAAACATAATCCAACATACCCAGATACTCGGCATACTCCGGAGTACCGGAAAGCTCGGAAAGAACCTCAGCCACGCTGCGGTAGTACCACTCCTGCTCCGCCGGATCCTTCATATTGAACTTGGACCAGATATCCTTGCCACCTTTTTTAAAATCAGTCACCGTGGCACTCATGTTGGAGATCTTGTCTGCCAGCATGATCATCTTGGCCTCTATGGGAGCAGTCTTTTCCCTGGCGAGATTCTCCTGCTTACGGATCTTCCAGGTCTCGCCCTTGGGAAGCTCCTCCCGCTTGTTCTCGGACTCCAGTCCCACCAGATTTGCTATCCTGGTGCCAAAGCTCTCCTCCAGATCCCTGATGGTACGGGGAGTATCCTCCACCACATCATGAAGAGCGGCAGCCGCTGCCACCTCCGGATCATCGCTTAGCCTTTTGCATATCATCATCACCTGCATGGGATGGATGATGTAGGGCAGTCCGCTGCCCTTTCTGTAGGTGCCCTTGTGGGCATCCGCAGCATACATGATAGCCTGCTCCTCTACCAGACGTGCAGGGGCGGTGTCAATCGGCAGGTACTCAGGGAATTCTCCCGTGATCCCCGACATTATAAGTCCCCTGGTGCGTTTAAATGTCTCCTCCGCCGACAGACCGTTGCTGTAACCGGCAGTAAGATCATAGTACACGCATCCGGTCGTACCGTCATCATCTTTTAGCCTTAGCGGGCACAGATCACAGTATGCAAAGTCATCCTTGCTGCAGATATTCATGGCACGACAATAGTGTCTCCCCTCGTTGTCCACGGAGGGCTCATGCAAAAAGAGCGAATATCTGCAGTTTTGGTCTTTTGTAATACTCTGCATAAAACTCCTGCTTTGGGGAAAAAAAGAGGAATCCTCATAAAATGAAAATCCCTCTGCTCATCCTAAACTATAAACGTATTCTAACCAATTATGCTCTCGATGTCAATCTCCTCGGCTCCCTCTATGGGATCCGCATCTGCAAGCATCTGCGCATACACGCTGGCATCATCAAAGTTGTCATCAAGAGTACCGAGATGGTCTATGATACCCTCCACCTCAGTAAGCTGCTCATCCAACACTCCACGCACCAGGCGCTTTCTGCCGGACATAGTGGGCACACGCCTGCGCTCCTCCCTGTCAGCGAAAACCTTAGGCGTAGGTATCAGGTTGCCGACCCTTACCGTCTCTCGCTCTCCCCTTCTAAATGCTGTCAAAAACTTTGCGAAAAGATCTCTCTGAATCGCACCCGCACTATCCATATATTTTCCACCCCATTTGCTCTGTGAATTGTTATAATAAATATAACTTATAGATTCACATTTTTCAAGTAACAATTCTTACAAAAAATCCAACCCCTCCCATGGGCTTACATGACACTATGTGCCACACTAGTCCTCAAGGAAAGCGGCATGTACCGCTTTGGTAGCAATCTGAACATCCTCAAGATCTATAAGCACCGTGATGCGGATCTCCGAGGTGGCGATCATGCGGATATTTACACCCACATCATAAAGAGCCTCAAACATCTTTGCGGCTACGCCTGCGTGAGTCTGCATGCCTGCACCTACAACGGAAAGCTTGGCTACATTTACCTCTTCCTCTATCTTTTGGATGGTAAGCCTCTCCTGATTATCTTTTAAAAGCTCCATAGCCTCCTTGGCCTGGGTCTGATCAACGGTAAAGGAAATGTCCTTGGTGTCATCCCGGCCTATGGACTGCAGGATAACGTCTACGTTGATATTGTGCTTTGCCAAAAGGTCAAAGATCTTAAAAGCAATACCCGGCTTGTTCTGTACTCCGATGAGAGCAAAGCGAACCGCCTCTTTGTCTACTGCTACGCCACTGACCAACATTCCTTCCACCTTTGTCACCTCCTTTACGACAGTACCTTCTGCCTCTGTAAGGGAAGAACGTACCACCAACTGAACACCATATTTTTTTGCCAATTCAACCGATCTGTTGTGGAGCACCTTTGCACCTAAAGTAGCAAGCTCAAGCATCTCGTCGTAGGATATCTCCTTCATCTTGTGAGCCTTTTCCACTACTCTGGGATCTGCGGTGTAAACCCCCTCAACATCTGTATATATCTCACAGGAATCCGCCCTTAAAGCTGCCGCCAAAGCCACAGCCGTGGTATCGGATCCACCTCTTCCCAATGTGGTGATGTCATCATATTTGTTGACACCCTGGAAGCCCGTAACGATAACTATCTTTCCTGCCTCCAGCTCATTGGTGATCCTCTCGGAGTCTATCCTCTTGAAACGTGCGTTGCCATACTTTGAAGTGGTATGCATGGCCACCTGAAAAGCATTCAGTGAAATAGCCGGCAGTCCCATCCTTGAAAGCGCCATAGCCATCAGTGCCACAGAAGTCTGCTCTCCGCAGGCCAACAGCATGTCTATCTCCCTCTTGGGCGCATCGGGATTGATCTCGTATGCCTTTTCCAAGAGCTCATCCGTGGTGTCGCCCATTGCGGAAAGTACCACCACAACCTTGTTTCCTTTTTTGTAATCCTCGGCAACCCGCCTGGCCACATTTTCAATGCGTTCCTTGTTTGCCACCGAAGACCCGCCGAACTTTTTTACGATCAGCATGGTATCTCCCTTCTATATTTACACTAATCTAATCACACTTCTTACATCAGACAGCTTTTTTATTGCCTCATCAAATTCGCCCTGTGTCATTTCCTCAGTAACAACACCAATCTCGCCGTCAATACCCGCATTCACATAGCCTGCATCCTTAAATGCCGACTCAATGGTGTTCTCGTCATCAGATGTCCTGACAAAGAACTTGTAGCTATCCGTTGTTGAATCAGCAAGGATAAGCTTTTCTTCTTCCCATCTGATGTAGACATTTTTGTCTACATGCCTTGCCATATCCACCATGTCACCAACCACTGCGCTGGCCGTAGGAAGTGAGCCTGCACCGGAGCCGTAAAACATACCATCCCCAAGCATATTGCCGTGGACCATGATGGCATTGAAAACATCATCCACATGATAGAGGGGATGTCCCTCGTGAAGCATGAATGGTGCCACCCTGGCGCTGTACGTATCTCCCGTCTTTTTGGAAGCAGCCACCAGCTTAATTACCCTTTTCATGACCTTTGCATACTTCATATCCGCAGCAGATATCTTTGTGATACCCTCGGTGGGAATATCCTGATAATCTATCTGGCGTCCCGCAACCAGCGATGTGAGGATCGCTATCTTGCGTTGTGCGTCGTGTCCCTCTATATCAGCAGTAGGATCCTTTTCGGCATAGCCCTTGGCCTGTGCCTCCTTAAGGACTTCGTCAAAGTCACTTCCTTCGTTTGCCATCTTGGTCAGCATGTAATTGGTGGTGCCGTTTACGATACCGTATATTCCCTCGATCACATCTCCTGTCAGGCACTTAAGCAGAGGTCTTATTATAGGTATGCCCCCACCCACAGATGCCTCAAACATAAAGTTTACATTATGCTCCCTGGCTATCCTGATAAGCTCAGCTCCCTTGTCGGCCACTAAAGCCTTATTGGAAGTGGTCACATGTTTTCCCGCTTCAAGCATGGCCTTTACAAAGGTATATGCCGGCTCCACGCCTCCCATGGTCTCCACCACGATCTTTATCTCAGGATCATTTACGATGTCCATATAATCGCGGACCAGCTTTTTTTCTATGGGATCTCCGGGAAAATCACGAAGATCCAAAACCTTGGATACCTCAATGACCTCACCTGCGCGGGCAGCTATCACGTCTCTGTTGGTCTCCAACACAGTCACGACTCCCGAGCCGATGGTGCCATACCCCATTACTGCTGCTTTCATACTGCATAACTCCTTAAAAAAATTCTACGATACTTTAACACAATACAGCGAAAAATGCAATCGCCAATTATCACTCTGCATCCTGCGTATTGCGTTTGGGACAGCCCAGGGAAAGCCATTTTAAATAGGCGTTCATAAAGGGATCCAAAGCACCGTCCATCACCGCATCTACGTTACCCGTCTCTTCACCGGTGCGCAGATCCTTTACCATGGTATAGGGCTGCATGACGTAGGATCGTATCTGTGAGCCCCAGCCGATATCAGCCACTTCGCCACGGATCTCGGCATCCTTTTTAGCATCTTCTTCCTGCTTTAGTATAAGAAGCTTTGCTTTTAGCATCTGCATGGCCTTGTCCTTATTCATATGCTGTGAGCGCTCATTCTGGCACTGCACAACGATACCGCTGGGAAAATGGGTGATACGGATAGCGGATGAGGTCTTGTTGATATGCTGACCGCCGGCTCCAGATGAACGGTAAGTGTCTATGCGGATGTCCTCATCGCGGATCTCTATATCTATGTCCTTTTCTATATCCGGCATGATATCACAGGATGCAAAGGAAGTCTGACGCTTACCCTGTGCATTGAAGGGTGATATACGCACCAGTCTGTGAATACCCTTTTCCGATTTCAAAAAACCAAAAGCATTTTCTCCTCTCACCTCGAAGGTGACAGACTTTATACCTGCTTCGTCTCCATCCAGATAGTCCAAAACCTCCAGGGAAAAACCGTGCCTCTCTGCCCAACGGGTATACATGCGGTAGAGCATGGAAACCCAGTCACAGGCCTCGGTACCGCCTGCTCCGGAGTGGAGGGTAACTATGGCAGACTCGCTGTCATACTCTCCTGACAACAAAGTCTTCATCCTGATGGAATCGTATTTGCTTACGAAATCATCAAACTCTGCCCTGGCCTCAGCTGCCAGGTCCTCATCCTCCTCTTCGTTGCCCATCTCGATATAAGCTTCTATGTCCTCATACTGCTGCTTTAGATCATTTACTATGGCCACATCGTCCTTTAGGCTTTTTAGCTCCCTGGACTTTTCAGTGGAAGAAGCGGCATCATTCCAGAAATCCGGAGATTCCATCTCCCTCTCAAGCTCCTCTATACGATGAGCCTTGCCCTCCAGATCCAGTGAAGTAGCCAGCTCCGCCAGAGGCTTTTCGTAAGTCAGAAGCTCCGTTTTTAAATTGTCTAATTCTATCATGGTATAATCCTCTCAATAAGATCCTTCGCTACGCTCAGGATGACTGCAGGCGTGATCCTTCGTTGTTTTGGATGACGGACTATTCTATCTCTTTTTTTAAGACTTCCATGGCTTTTGCCACCTGCTTGTCCTTGTCGTACTCGTAGTCATCGCCGGTACCCTCTCCTGTATATTCATACTCCAGCTCGATATCCGGCTCTATTCCCTTTTCATGGATGCACTCACCTTTGGGTGTATAATAGGTAGCTGTGGTCAGCTTTAGAGCGCTGCCATCTATAAGTGGAATAGTGTTTTGTACCACTCCCTTGCCGTAGGTTTTTGTGCCTATCAGCGTTGCATACTCGAAATCCCTCAATGCTCCTGCAAAGATCTCTGCTGCCGAAGCGGAGTTGCCATCTATGAGGACCGCCGCCGGCAGATCCACTTTGGACTCCTCTGCCGATGTGAACTCCGTCTTTTTCCCATTTTTATCCATGAGGTATACCACCACACCCTCTGGAAGCAGGACATCCAGCATATCCGTGGCACTCTTTACCAGACCACCGGGATTGCTCCTGATGTCATAAACTATGGCCTTTGCACCCTTTGACTGCAGATCGTCAATTGCCTCAGTAAACTCATTGCTGGTGTTGCCGGCAAAATCTCCAATGATGATATATCCTATCTCATCATCCAGCATGCGATGGGCTACAGAGGGAATATTTACATCATCCCTCTCCACCTCCACGGTGATCCGCTCACCGTTACGGTTTAAAACCAAAAGCACCTTGGTACCTTTTTCTCCCCGCACATGCTCCACAAAATCCGAAAGATCCATGCCGGATGCCAGGTAACCGTCAGCGGAAACTATCTCATCTCCCACCATAAGACCCGATTTTTCCGCAGGGGAGCCCTCATAGATCCTGGAGATGGCAATGAGACCATTATCCTTGCTCTTGGATAAAACCGCGCCGATACCGCTATAGTTTCCCGTGGTGCTTATCTTTGACTTTTCATACTCGGACTTGTTGTAATACGCGGAGTAGGGATCATCCAGCCCTTCTACCATGCCCTTTATGACGCCCTCTGCCAGTTTGTCATCATCCACATCCTTATAGTAATAGGTGTTGATGAGTCCTCTAACCGTAGCCAGCCTCACCTCTGTTTCCTCGCTCAATACCGATTCCGTCTCTTTTTTTACCATAAGTCCGGAGACCACACAAAAGCCAAGAACGAAAGCTGCGCTTAAAAGCACCCCAATGATAATACCCTTTATAAACAGACTTTTCCCGTTACCCGGCTTTGACTCGGCCTCGTAACGGGATACGTCTTCACTCTCTTTATACTGTTCGTTATCCATTAAAACTATACCTTTAGATGCCTCTTAAGCGTAATGCGGCTCCCCACAAAACCTATGCCTACCCCAAGTATCAAAGACACGGGGACCAGCACCCGAAACACATCATTGACCGGCACAAAAACCATGAGAGAACTAAGCAGATTGAAGTTCTCCGTCACGTACTTTATGATACCGCCATACACCATATGTAAAAGGAGAAGCGGAACGATGGAACCTATAAGCCCTATGGCCACACCCTCCACTATGAAGGGCTGTCTCACGAAGGTGTCCTTTGCTCCGATAAGCTTCATGATAGCTATTTCCTCACGGCGGACCGATATGCCCACGGTGATGGTATTGCTGATCAAAAATGCCGCAACCGCCAAAAGGATTACTATGATACCTACAAAAATATAAATGATAAGTTTGTTGAAATCCGTAAGAATGTTGGCCGCCATCTCTGACTGGTTGACCTTGCGCACACCGGGAATGCCCTTTATGTAAGTCACCAACTCGTCCTGCTGTGACACATCCTTTAGATAAACCTCAAAGTTGTCGGAGTTTTTCATGGGGTTGTCATCGGCAAAGCTTTCTGCCAGCTCCTCATTACCCCCGAAGAAATCCTCCTTCATATAGTCCCACGCCTCCTCTGCCGAGACGTACTTTACTCTCTCAACCGCCTCCCGGGACTGGATCTCCCTGCCTATGGTCTTGATCTCGGAATCGGAAAGTCCCTCATCAAAGAATACCGTCACCGCCACGTTTTCCTCTGCAGAGCGAACCATTGAACCGAAATTCACACCCAGAGAATAAAACACTCCGAACAAAAAGATACAGGCTGTCATGGTAGCTATGGATGCCAGAGAAAACATCTTGTTGCGCCAGATATTGGCAAAGCCCTGGCGAACATTATATAAAAATGTACTAATCCGCATCTGTAGCCTCCTCTACCTGCTCGTCGCTGACCACCACGCCCTTTTTAATGGTAATGACACGCTTGTTCATCTGTCTCACGAAATCCATGTTGTGGGTAACCACCACAACCGTGGTGCCGCGCTCGTTGATCTCCTCCAAAAGGCGCATGATCTCCCATGCATGCTGATTGTCAAGATTACCTGTAGGCTCGTCTGCCAAAAGGATCTTAGGTTCATTAACCAAAGCCCTTGCTATGGCCACACGCTGCTGCTCACCGCCGGAAAGCTGCTTTGGCAGGGAACGGTACTTATGTGCCAGTCCCACCAGTGACAGCATCTGGGGCACCCTCTTTTTTATCTCACGCTTGGGAGCCTCCACCACTCTCATGGCAAAGGCGACGTTCTCATATACATTACGATCAGGCAAAAGCCTGAAGTTCTGGAATACCACGCCGATGTTGCGTCTGAACTTCGGAATCTGCTTTCTGGTTATCTTTGCTATATCTCGGCCATTGACTATGATCTTGCCGTGGGTGGGAGTAAGCTCCTTTTGTAAAAGCTTTATAATAGTGGACTTGCCCGATCCCGTGGCACCTATGATAAAAACAAACTCACCGGGCCTGATATGCAGGTTCACATCCGTGATAGCCTGTACTCCGGCCTCGTATGTCTTGCTGACATGTTCTAACTTGATCATTAGAAATCCTGTCCCTCCATAAAACGCATATATTCTACAACCATAAGAGCAATCTTGAAGGTAATGGCATCCTCAAACACCCGCAGATCGAGACCGGTGCTCTTTTGAAGCTTGTCGAGTCTGTAGACCAGAGTGTTACGGTGGATATAAAGCTGTCTGGAAGTCTCCGAAACATTGAGGCTGTTATCGAAGAACTTGCTGATGGTAACAAGTGTCTCTTCATCAAACTGATCCGGCTTTTTATCCGCAAATATCTCATTGATAAACATACGGCAAAGAGGCAGCGGCAGCTGATAAATGAGCCTGCCTATACCCAGCACCGAATACGCTATAATGTCTCTGTCCTTAAAGAATATCTTGCCTACATCAAAGGCCATCATAGCCTCCTTGTAGGATCTTGAAACCTCACGGATCTCGCCCACGATGGTACCGTAGGCTATCCTCACATCGCTCTTTTTATAATCCCGGAAAGCATCCAGGATGACACGGGCAGTTTTTTCTACATCCTCATAACCGCCATCTTCCCCCAGATTCTTTACCACGATGATGTTTCTCTCATCTACTGCCGTCACAAAATCCGGCGCATGTGTGCCAAATACACTGCGCACACGATCCAACTCGTCACCGTTTTTCTCTTCTCCTATCTCCACTACCATGACCACACGGCGGGCCTCAACTTCCACGTGGAGCTTTTTGGCACGGTTATAGATATCTACCAAAAGCAGATTGTCCAATAGAAGGTTCTTGATAAAGGACTCCCTGTCAAAACGATCCCTGTAAGCCACGGACAGCTCAGCCAGCTCCTGGCTCAAAAACTGGCCGGTCATGGATGCGTAATCATCATCCCCCTCAACGGCAATAATAAACTTGAGTCCTTCTCCGTCAAACACCTTGAAGTAATAGTTCCCACCGGTCCTGCGCTTTTCAGATACGGAACTCACCAGCTTAAGAGCTGCGCTGACATAATCTTTTGCATTATCCAGATTGCCGGCAAGAACATTGCCGTCCGGATCAAACACGCAGCACTTATTTCCTGTGATCTGTGTCAGACTATCCACCGCCCTCTGAAGAATCTGATTAGATATCATAATAAACCCCTCTATACAAAATCTACAAAAACCCCTTGTAAAATATGGCATTGTTGCCAAGCATACGCTCTTATCATATACTAAATGCCTAAAAAATGGAAGAGTTTTTAGGATAATTTTTGTATAAAAAAGGGGCCCATCCTCTCGGATGAACCCCCTCCTTTGATCAGTTTAAAGAACCCGTCTTACCGCCAGAATCTGTCGGTAGTTAACGTTGCCGTAGGTAATACCCGTGCGGGGATTGCTGGCATGAACTATGGTGCCGTTACCTGCATAGATGGCAACATGTCCACTGTAGCATACGATGTCTCCGGGCTGCATGTCGCTGGTACTAACGGAGTATCCCACACTGCGATCAGCAGATGAGCTGTGGGGAAGTGATACACCAAAAGCTGAATATACGCTCATAACAAAACCTGAGCAGTCGGTGCCGTTAGTAAGGGATGATCCGCCGTATACATAAGGGTTACCCACAAACTGTGATGCGTAGTTTACAACCGAGCTGCCTGAGCCGCCTGAAGGTGCGGAATACGAAGGCTGCTGCTGTGTGGTGCTGCCGGCATTTGAAGGTGCCGCCTGCTGAACAGGTGCACTGGCTGCAGCTCTGGAAGCTGCCTCTGCTGCAGCTGCTGCTCTCTCAGCCTCCTCACGGGCCGCTGCCTCTGCTGCCAGTCTGGCCTCTTCTTCTTCCTTCGACTCAGCATATGAAAACTCTGTAGAAAGATCAACATATTTCTTTGAAACGTATCCGTCGCCCTCTTCGACAGAAACCTTTACCCAACCGTCAGAAGCCTTTTTCTCGCTGGTGACCGTAAGATCCTCACCCTTGGGAACCATGCCGATTATCTCGCTCTTTTTAGAAGCACTGGCACGTACATAAAGTGTGTCGGCCTTAACTGTAGCCACGCGACGGGATGCCTTTTTAACAGCCTTTTCATCGCCTACAACTACATACTTGGCCTTTACATATCCTACTACACAGCCGGATTTGATCTTGTACCAGCTGCCTTTTTTCTTAAGAACCTTTGCTGCACCGTTGTGATAAAGCTTGCCTACCACGTCGGAATCCTCTGAAGCATGCTCACGAACATTAACATAATCATCCACCTTTGCGATAGCTGTATCAGAGTAATCTTCCTCTTTTTTCTCGGAAGTCGCCACCACTGTGGTTTCCTTTTCCTCAGTCTCTGCGGGAGCATTGGCTGCCGTCGTAGCTGAAGAAAGCATATTAGCCATAGCCAGATTTATACCGGAAAGAGTGGTATAGCTGTTTGCTGTCTGTGTGATGGATACGTCTGTGGAAAGCATCGCCGTAGCACCTGCTATGGGATTGGCAAATGCTGTAATTCCCGTGGATGTGACGGTAAGACCTGCTGTAAGTAAAGTCGCTACTAATCTAACCTTACGATTACGATTCATTGTAAAAACACCTCTTAATATAAGATACTATAATTGCTACACAATTCTAAGTAATATGTTACAAACTTGTTACATTTTGTTACCAACAATGCATATTATAGCCTCGGGAAACTCATTTGTCAACACTCGGTATCGATTATTTTCAAGTATATTCAATCATGATATACAGTTCAAAAAGAACAGTCAGGAGAAAAAAAGCCGTCGGTCGAGGCATTTTTCGACTGACTGTGCCGGATTATGAGTTAAAGTAGCGTTCTACCGAAGTAATGGCATTGGCACCATCGGCAGCCGCAGTGATCACCTGACGAAGCTGCTTGGTACGGACATCTCCTGCTGCAAAAATGCCGGGGATAGAGGTCTCACAGCTCTCACCGGCGATGATATAACCGCCCTCATCCCTGTCGGGAAGTCCCTCAATGCCCTCAAGGTTTGGAACTATGCCCACAGCCATAAACACGCCGTTTACAGGAAGCTCAGACTTCTCTCCTGTCTTCTTATTGGTCAAAAGCACCTTTTCCACAGCCATCTTGCCCACGATCTCATCTACCACCGTATCATAGATGGGCTCGATCTTTTCATTGGATAAAAGCTGATCCTGAAGCATCTTTGCTCCCCTGAACTCATCACGTCTGTGGATGATATAAACCTTTTCTGCAAAACGGGATAAAAAGATGGCGTCCTCAAGCGCAACATCTCCGCCGCCTACCACGGCAACGGTCTTTTTCCTAAAGAATGCACCGTCACAGGTAGCGCAGTAGGAAACACCTGAACCTGTAAGCTCTCCCTCGCCGGGTACACCCAGCTTCCTGTGGTCAGCTCCGGTTGCAATGATAACTGCCCTGGCCTCATACTCTCCCTTTTGAGTGATCACCTTTTTATGGTCCCCTGCATCAGTAATGGAATTAACACGGTCTGTGGCATACTCCACCTCAAACTTGTCTGCGTGCTCTTTGAACTTATCTCCAAGTTCCATGCCGCCAAGGCCGGGAAGACCGGGATAGTTGTCCACTTCATAGGTGGTGGAAATCTGACCTCCCGCAACGGGATTATCGGATATTACCAGTACATTAAAGCCTGCACGTCTGCCATAGATAGCTGCCGAAAGTCCTGCGGGTCCGTTTCCTATAATTACAACATCATACATATCTTATACCCTCCTTGCTTATCTTTTGCGCAATTATATTTTGCAAAATACATATTATCAACCCAGAATCATTTTGTCAAGTATGAATCACCTAATCATTATATTATTACAAATAAAAAAAAGAAAGCCCTCCGCAATCACTTGCGAAAAGGCCTTCCCTTGTATGGTCTGAATATCATCCCAGCTTCGACATATCGATGGGTGCATCTCCGTCCACCTCATCATCGCCGGTAGAGACAACCTCCTCTTCCTCTTCGGAAGAAACTGCCTCGCCTGTATCAACC
>CAMODS010000006.1 GCA_946611525.1 uncultured Lachnospiraceae bacterium
TCAACCAGCTGGGACTCGGTATAAAAGGCCTCACACTCTGTACAGTAAATACCGGAATATGATCCTTTGTAGATATCGCCCTGATCATAGAGCTTTTTGAATATCTTCTGGACCTGGCGCTCATGATCCTCATCAGTGGTCCTGATAAAGCGGTCATAAGAGGTGTCGCATAGATCCCACAGGCGCTTAACCTCAGCAGACACCTCGTCCACAAATCCCCTGGGTGTGGTGCCTGCCTCGATGGCGCGGGTCTCTATCTTTTGTCCGTGCTCATCAGTACCGGTCTGGAACCGTACGTCATAGCCCTCTTTTCTCTTGAAGCGGGCAATGGCATCTGCCAGGATGATCTCGTAGGTATTGCCTATATGGGGCTTACCCGATGTATATGTTATCGCTGTTGTTATATAATACTTTCCTTTTTCAGTCATTTTCTTCCTCCTTGCATATAGAGAAATTATATATTTCACACCGCTATTTTTCAAGTAAAACCTATACTTTAAACACAACCGGATATGTGCAAAAAAAGAACCCAGTGATTGGGTTCTTCATTCACTCGGCACCGTCTAAGTGCTCGTACTCTCACCCGCTACTAAGGTTCTTGCTTCGCCTTCGGCTCGCAACAACCTAAGTGCTTAGTGGGGATCGCACGTAAGACGCTGCTTTCGCTTCGCTCAGCACCGTCTAAGTGCTCGTACTCCTGGAGCATACGGGACTTGAACCCGTGACCCCCACACTGCCAGTGTGGTGCGCTCCCAACTGCGCTAATGCCCCATAAAGCACGCTGCCCAAAAGAAATGATGTGCTTCGGACAGCATGCAGATGATCAATATTAATCCTCGGTCTCGTCAGAAGTCTTTGACTCTTCGGTGGACTTTGGCTCCTTGGCATCCTCGTCCTCAAAGATGCTTTCCTCAAGCTTTGCGCCACATTTGTTACAGTAGCCGGAATCCATGGGAACCACCGCCCCACACTTGGGACAACGCCTGCCGCCCTTGAGACCGGCAACCTGAGCCTCCATATCCTCAATCTCAGCAAGTGTCTCACGTATAAGGGTGATCTCGTCATCAGCAGAGTCCTTGTTCTCCTCAAAATAGCGCTTACCCAATACTTTGTAAGCATCATCAAGCTCCTGCTTTTTTTTGCGGATCTCGTACTGCATCCTGGTGGAATCAGACACATCCTTGGCTCTGTCGGATACCTCTCTGCCAACCTCTATAAGCCTGTCGCCTAATCTGTCAAAAAAATCCATGGTCTATCCTCCATCAAGATCCTTCGCTACGCTCAGGATGACCTCATGTGCCGGGATCTAAATGATGAACTCCCTCTTGTCATACCAAGGGCTTTGGCCCGAAGAATCTCTTTGTCTGTCAAAACTAAATACAAAGGTTATTATAATAGTATTGGTCCTTTTTTTCAACCAAAAAAAGGCTGCCCCATAGGGACAGCCCAAAAGATCATATATCAGTCGATCACATAAGGCATGATGGCAAGATGGCGAGCACGCTTGATCGCTACAGTAAGAGCTCTCTGGTGCTTAGCGCAGTTGCCTGTGATACGGCGGGGAAGGATCTTACCTCTCTCAGAGATATACTTGGAAAGCTTAGCCTGATCCTTGTAATCGATAACGTTGTCCTTACCGCAAAATACACATACCTTTTTTCTTCTGCGAACCGGTCTCCTACGCTGACCGTCTGATGATTTATTAAAAGCCATTATTCTATCCTCCTAAAACAAAAACGAAACTGTTCAACGGATTAAAACGGAACCTTATCATCACCGGAAATCTCAGGGATGTTCATAAAATCATCACCTGCATCGCCGGAAGGAAGGGGTGCATCACTACCGGCAGGAACATAACCGCCATTTCCCTCAGCCGCCTTTTTGCTTTCGGCAAACTCGATCTGGTTGATGATGATCTGGGTGCTGTAGTGCTTTACGCCGTCCTTTTCATAATTGTCATTCTGGATCTCTCCGTCTAAGACAACCTTGGTTCCCTTGCGCAGATACTTCTCAACAAACTCGCCTGTCTTACCAAAGGCTGTGCAGTTGAAGAAGTCTGCCTCAGGCTGACCCTCACGCTTAAACCTGCGATCTACCGCAAGTGAGATCTTTGCGATCGCCATATTGTTGGCCCCGCCGTAACGAACCTCAGGGTCACGTGTAAGTCTGCCCATAAGTATCACTTTATTCATATGTTCGTTCTCCTTTACTAATCGAAAACCAATTAGTCCTCATCTTTACGAACGATCAGGAAACGAAGAAGATTGTCCATGATGCGGACACGGCCCTCGATCTCAGCGGGTGCTTCGGGCTCTGCTTCGAACTGAATAAAGTAATAAAAGCCCTCGTCCATCTTCTGGATCTCGTAAGCAAGCTTTTTCTTGCCCCACTCCTCGACCTCAGACACGGTGCCACCGAAACGGGTAATGTAACCCTTCGCCTTTTCAACAGTAGCGGCACGAGCATCGTCTTCGATCTTAGCATTCACGATGAGTGCTAATTCATACTTGTTCATTTCTCTACCTCCTTTTGGTCTATTGGCCTCCTGCCTTTGCAGGAAGCAAGGATATATTTATATACCACGAGTCGCTATTTTACCATGTACCGAACGGATTTTCAAGGGATTTTTTAAAAAGTTTACCATTCGGTAAGATTTACTGCTTATTTGGTCTATCCCATAAGATGCGTAACCAAAATCCTTATCCCCAGAAACAAAAGGATCGCTCCTCCGGCAATCTGGGCACGGGTTTTGTAGCGTTCTCCGAAGATGTTGCCCACATAAACACCCCCTGCCGATATTACAAAGGTTACCACACCGATCATGGCAGCTGCCAGGATGATCGACACCTCCAGAAAAGAGAAGGTAACTCCTACGGCCAGGGCGTCTATACTTGTGGCTATGGCCAAAATGAAAAGTTCCTTAAGATCTAAAGGCGGATCCATCTCATCCACCTGGGTTTTTTCCCGATATTCCTTTACACCGTCAGTGATCATCTTGCCGCCGATATAGGCAAGGAGGAAAAATGCGATCCAGTGATCTACCGCTGCCAGCTTTTCGGCAAAGGTGGTACCCAAAAGGTATCCCAGCACCGGCATAAGAGCCTGAAAGCCTCCAAAAAACAGGGCTATAACGAAGCAGTATAGCTTATTGACCTTTCTCATTGCAAGCCCCTTGCACACCGACACCGCAAAGGCGTCCATGGCCAGACCCACTCCCAATAAGAATAACTCCCAAAGCCGCATATATTACCTCATACAGATATATACCATATAAGCGGCATAAAGTGCCAGCATTGCTGCACCTTCCTTTTTGCCCAGCTGCTTGTTGGTACGGCAAAACAGGTACGTAATAATTGAAAAAGCCAGCAAAATGGCTATATCTACCATGTTCTCCATAAGGAAGGTGATAGGAGATATTGCTGCTGCTACACCAAGGATCATGAGTATATTAAAGATATTGGAGCCCACCACATTTCCGACTGCCATATCCAGCTCGCCTTTTTTAGCTGCCACCACGGAGGTTACAAGCTCGGGAAGCGATGTACCCAGAGCAACTATGGTAAGTCCGATAAGGGTCTGTGACAGACCAAAGGCTGTTGCGATATCAACAGATGAGTTGACCACGAAGTCACCGCCAAACTTGATGGCTGCGGCACCTCCTACTATAAAAAGGATAGCCTGCCAATAAGGCATATCCTTTATCTCTTCTTCATCCTCAGTCGCTCCGGAAGCCAAAACTTCCCTTCTATGCCTAAGTCCTGCCCTCACCTGGAAGATGATAAAGCCTACGAAGACCACCAAAAGGATGATGCCGTCCACATGCCCCAGCTCCATTCCGATGGCACCCATGACAAGTAATGCTATGGCACAGGCCACTGAGAAGGGATAATCCTTTTTAAGGGTATCTTCCGATACGATTATGGGGGTTAAAACCGCAGACAATCCAAGCACCACCATGAGATTGAAAAGGTTGGAGCCTACCACATTACTTACGGAAAGAGCATTGTTGCCACTGATGGATGCCGTAACCGAAACCGCAAGCTCCGGCAGGGATGTTCCCATGGCCACTATGGTAAGTCCTATTATGAGGCTTGGAACCTTAAGCTTTTGAGCTATTGCAGATGCTCCATCCACGAAAAAGTCTGCCCCCTTTATCAGGAGTACAAAACCGGCGAGTAAGAATATAATAGTCTTGATCATTTTAATTCCTTCTTTCAATAGCCTTTCTACTTAAGTACTACGCGGCAGAATTTCTTCTTGCCCTTTCTCAATATGAACTCCTCGTCAAAGGCTGACTTGTCAAAGGTGGCCTTCACATCGGATACCTTTTCGTTGTTTACGGATACTCCGCCCTGATCCACTGCCTGGCGGGCTTCGTTTTTGGACTTGGTAAGTCCTGCAGCCACAAGGAGTGAAAGTATGCCGATGCTTCCGTCTGCAAAGTCATCCTCTGAAATCTCAGCCTCAGGCATGTTCTCGGCAGATCCGCCTCCGGCAAAAAGTGACTTTGCAGCGACTTCAGCCTTTTTAGCCTCATCCTCACCGTGTACAAGGGATGTAAGCTCGTATGCCAGAATCTCCTTGGCCTCGTTTAGCTTTGCACCCTCCCAGCTGTCCATCTCATCGATCTGCTCTAAAGGTAAGAATGTCAGCATCCTGATGCACTTAAGCACATCCGCATCTGCCACATTTCTCCAGTACTGGTAGAAATCGTAGGGTGTGGTCTTATCGGGATCCAGCCATACTGCACCACTCTGTGTCTTGCCCATCTTTTTACCCTCAGAATTCAAAAGGAGGGTGATGGTCATGGCATAGGCATCCTGACCCAGCTTCCTGCGGATAAGCTCTGTACCTGCCAACATATTGGACCACTGGTCGTCTCCGCCAAATTCCATATTGCAGCCATAATCCTGATACAGGCGGTAGAAGTCGTATGCCTGCATGATCATGTAGTTAAACTCCAAAAAGGTCAGTCCCTTTTCCATGCGCTGCTTATAGCACTCAGCTGTAAGCATGCGGTTTACGGAAAAATGGACTCCCACGTCACGGAGCACCTCAACGTAGTTCAGATCCAAAAGCCAGTCGGCATTGTTGACCATACGCGCCTTGCCCTCACCAAATTCAATGAAGCGGCTCATCTGCTTTTTGAAGCACTCGATGTTGTGGTTGATATCCTCTACCGTAAGCATCTTTCTCAGATCCGAACGACCGGACGGATCTCCGATCATACCGGTGCCTCCGCCCAAAAGTGCAATGGGCTTATTTCCTGCCATCTGTAGTCTCTTCATCAGGCAAAGTGCCATAAAATGTCCTACGTGAAGGGAATCTGCCGTAGGATCAAAACCTATATAGAATGTAGCTTCTCCGTTATTAATGAGGGGGATTATCTTGTCCTCATCCGTAACCTGGGCTATAAGCCCTCTAGCCACCAATTCGTCATAAATCTTCATGGAAACACATCTCCTTTTCTTTTTCTAACGGCTTGTATTATAAGGCATTCCCCCTTTTTTATCAACCAAAATATGCCAATGCACTCTCCCGTAGCAGTTTTCGGGGTAACCCCGGATATAGCATGGAGAGACCGATGTATTACAAATCCGTTGAATGTAACAGACTGATGTGTTATACTTCAAATGCGCATTTGATCGATGCGTTGGCTGGCGGTTTGATCTCGTTTATCACAAACCGCTACACCGGTAAAGGAGAGTATCATGGCAGCAATAGAAGAGCTCACCCTGCTTTGTCAGGGATGCGGCAGAAAATTCAATATATCCCAGCAGGAGTATGACCGTATGCTGACTTTGGATATTACAAAGCCAATATTCTGCTCCACGAAATGTGCCATGCACGGTTGGGATCCCGTAGCCATCTATCTTGGACGGGTTCGGGCACAGAATGCTGATAAGTAGATTATAAATGGCAGGCCTTTGCGACCTGCCATTTTGTTATTTTATCCTGTGTGCTCCATCTCCTATATCTACTACGTAAAACTCCGGGTCTATACCGGTCTTTTCCTTATAGATCTTGCCAAGCTTTTCCTTGAAGACATCCACAGCCTCATTTTTGACGATACTCACTGTACAGCCGCCAAAACCGCCACCGGTGATGCGGGAACCGATAACTCCGTCTATCTTCCATGCCTCTTCCGCCAGGATATCACATTCAGTACATGAGGTCTCGTAGTCATCCCTCAGTGAGATATGTGACTCGTTCATCAGCTTACCAAAGGTCGCTATATCATTGGCCTTTAAAGCCTCGACAGCTCTAAGTGTGCGTTGGTTCTCATATACTGCATGCTTTGCACGGTTGCGGCACTTGTCATCAGTGATCGCGTCCTTGTGTGCCTCAAAGGTTTCCTCGTCCAGATCTCCCAGGGTCTGGATGTCGCATACCTTCTGGAGCTGCTCTAAAGCAGTTGAGCACTCCTGTCTTCGGGTATTGTACTCGGAATTGACCAGGGAATGCTTTACCTTGCTGTTTGTGATGACGATCTTGGCATCCGGCAGCTTGATGTTGGCATACTCAAAGGACAGATCGCTGGTATCCAAAAAGATGGCACAGTCCTTTTTACCCATTGCCACAGCAAACTGATCCATGATACCGCAGTTCATGCCGTTGAAATTGTTCTCGGAATACTGGCCGATAAGCGCCAGATCCGTCATGGAAAGATCATCAAAGCCATAGAGGTCGCAAAGGATGGTTCCTGTTAAAACCTCAAGAGACGCTGATGATGAAAGTCCCGAGCCATTGGGGATATTGCCCCAGATAGCCATCTCGAAACCCGTATCAAAGCTCTTGCCACGATCCTTGACAAAAGCCCACACTACTCCAAGGGGATAGTTTGCCCAGTTTAGGGCGTCATCATACTCCATGCTGTCCAAGTCAGCTTCCATAACCTTTCCGCCCTTGATATTTGCGGAATAAAAACGAAGCTTTTTGTCATCACGCTTCCTGGCCACACCATAGGTTCCTATAGTAAGTGCACAGGGAAAAACATGGCCTCCGTTGTAGTCTGTATGCTCGCCGATGAGATTCACACGGCCGGGAGAAAAGTACTCCCTGACGCCTTCTGTATCACCGTAAACCTTGCCAAATTCGGCCAAAAGATCAAATTCCATAAAAAACCCTCCTGATAATGTCATAATAGGTATTCATTCTAACACAAGCACTGCCGCCATTTCAATACTTCTTCGCGCAAACCCCTTTCCTTATCATTTTGTACAGCATTCCTGTCATTCTGAGCATTTTCCCTGTCATTCAAAGCGAAGCGAAGAATCTTTACACATGGATGGCGTCCAAAACCTCTCCGATAGCGTCCGCTATCACCAGATCCGCCCTGCCATCCCTGGTGGTGGAGGACTTGTTGATGAGTACCAGATTCTCACCTCTGAAATAATCCACCAGTCCTGCTGCCGGATAAACCACCAGAGATGTACCGCCGATGATGAGAAGGTCAGCCTTTGAGATATGCTCCACCGCACCGCTTATTACCATGTTGTCCAGTCCCTCTTCATAGAGCACCACATCCGGCTTGATCCGTCCGCCACACTTGGGGCAGATGGGAGTGGCTTCATCAAGCTTGCTGCCGTTTGCTTCCCACTCAGCCTTTTTTTCCATGATGAAATCACCGTCATAAAACTCACCGCAACGCTCGCAGTAGTTCCTAAGTACGCTGCCATGCAGCTCATATACGTTTTTGCTGCCTGCCTTCTGGTGGAGTCCGTCGATATTCTGAGTCACCACTGCAGTAAGCTTGCCTGCTTCCTCCAGCTCGGCCAGCTTTTTATGAGCCTTGTTGGGCTCAGCGCCTTTTAGCATGATCTTGTCATAGTAAAACTTGTAGAATTCGTCGGTCTTGCTGACGAAAAAGCTGTGGGAAAGAATTGTCTCAGGCGGGTAATCGTATTTCTGGTGATACAGCCCATCCACACTTCTGAAATCCGGGATCCCGCTTTCCGTGGATACACCGGCGCCACCAAAGAATACGATCCTGTTGGCCTTGTCTACCATTTCCTGAAGCTTTTCGATCTTTTCTTTTGTTCCTTCTAACATTTTAACTTCCCCCCTTTTTAGGATCCTTCACTGCGCTTTAGATGACAGGTAATTGTGTCATTCTGAGGGCGTAGCCCGAAGAATCTTTTATTTACACTATTTTATCAATTGTTGGTATATATCCCGTTTTGAAACACCCCTGTCCTTTGCTACGGCCTTCATGGCCTCTTTTTTATCCATGCCTTGTGAGAGATATTTTTCCATATGCTCTTCTATGGAAAGATCCTCCCAAAGTGCCCTGGCTTCAGCCTCAAGCTCCTTTGAACTCTTGCCCTCTATCACAAGCACATACTCGCCTCTGGGATCGTTTTTTTCATAATAATCCAGCGCTTCTGACAGCTTCATCAAAAGATGCTCCTCGTGAACCTTGGTAAGCTCTCTGGCCAGTGATACCCTGCGATCTCCCAATGCCTCATGCAGCTCCTTTAGGGTATCCTTCAGATGATGTGGCGCTTCATATATAATGATGGTTCTGCTCTCAGCTTTAAGCTCCTCAAGGATCCGCCTGCGTTTCTTTTTATCCTTGGGCAAAAAAGCTTCAAAGGCAAAGCGTCTGCATGAAAGCCCGGAGCTTGTTACCGCAGCTATGGCGGCAGCTGCTCCCGGCACCGGAACCACATCGATCTCCGCCTCTGTGCACATGGCACACAGCTCTTCTCCCGGATCAGAGATCCCGGGCGTGCCGGCATCAGTGATCACTGCTATGCTTGCGCCACCCATAAGCTTCTCCAGAAGCTCACCGGCTTTTTCTATCTTATTGAACTCATGGTAGCTGGTCACGGGAGTGTGTATCTCGAAGTGAGACAGAAGCGGTCGTGAGGTCCGTGTATCCTCACAGGCGATGAGATCCACTTCCTTTAGGATACGAACGGCGCGAAACGTCATATCCTCCAGATTCCCTATGGGTGTGGCTACCAGATACAGTGTACCGCTCATCTTATTTACCCATCATGGCCACGGAAAGAATGGCATTTATGGCATCAATATCATTTTCATTAAGCCTGATATTGGATACATACTCCTTACCGTTTGGATCCGTCACCTTAATCTCAAAAACAGATCCGGGCACCATGGCCCTTTCACCTATAACCTTGAAAAAAGGAACCACCTTGGGATGGTCCTCGTTAAATCGTTTAAATTTGTCCTTTAATTTAAGTAAATCCATAGGATTCATTGCATGTCCCTCCGTTCCCATCTATTATACAAAAAAGGGTGGCATGCTGCCACCCTAAAATAGGATTCTTCGCTTCGCTCAGAATGACACTTGAATCCTCTATACGTTTTTTACGTCGATGTATCCCGTCACGATCTCGATGAGTTTGTCGTAGCTCATGGATCCCGTGTTTAGGCAGAAATCATAGTTTCTTGCATCATTCCAGTCACGGTCCGTATAGTACTTGTAATATTTTGCCCTGAAGCTGTCGATCTGCTTGATCTTCTTTTTTGCATCCTCTTTAGATCCGCCGTAGGTTTCAATGACACGATCTATGCAGTTATCAAACGGAGCGCAGAAGTAAAGTTTTATCACATTATCATAGTCACGCAATATATAGTCCGCTGCCCTGCCTATGATGATGCAGCTTTCCTTTTCAGCCAGATCCCTGATGATCTTGGCCTGGATCTCAAAGATATTGTCAGGCGAGGTAAAATCGGGATCCCCGGGAGAGGCAAGATGACCTTTGTTGTGCTTTTTTAACATCCCAAACAGTGGCATCTTGTTGATCTTCTCATCGTTTTCACCGAAAATGGCCTCACTGATGCCACTTTCCTCCGATGCCTTTTTAATAAGGTCTTTGTCATAATAAGGGATGCCCAGCTTGTCCGAAAGCTTTATCCCCAACTGCCTGCCGCCGCTGCCGTAGCTGCGTGCGATTGTGATCACTGTATTTTTCATAAGCTTTACTCCTTAAAGATTCTTCGCTTCGCTCAGAATGATACGGGAATCTAATTGAATTATCCTAATTCAATTAGCGGGATTCTTCGCTTCGCTCAGCATGACATAACCCATGTCATTCTGAGGGCGTAGCCCGAAGAATCTTATTCTCCAAGATATGCCTTCTTTATGTCTTCGTTGTTCAAAAGCTCAGAGGCCTTGCCCTCCAAAACTATGTTACCTGTCTCAAGCACATAAGCTCGGTCCGCAATGGAAAGAGCCTTTTTTGCGTTCTGTTCCACCAAAAGCACCGTGGTACCGGTGGAAGATATATTGGTAATGATCTTAAAGATCTCGTCAACCAAAATGGGGGACAGTCCCATGGAGGGCTCGTCCATGCATATGAGTCTGGGCTGCGACATCAGCGCCCGTCCCATAGCAAGCATCTGCTGCTCACCACCTGAGAGGGTTCCTGCCATCTGATTTTTCCTCTCAGCCAACCGGGGAAAGCTTGTATATACCCGCTCAAGTGACTTCTCTACCTGGGTGGGTTCCTTTACGGTGTAAGCTCCCAGCCTCAGATTTTCTAAAACAGAAAGCTGGGCGAAAACCCTGCGGCCCTCAGGCACATGAGCCATGCCCATGCCTACGATCTTGTGTCCGGGTATCTTTGTGATATCCACGCCTTCAAACAATACCTCACCGCTTTTTGGTGATAACATCCCGGTGATGGTCTGGAGGGTGGTGGTCTTGCCGGCACCGTTTGCTCCTATGAGGGCTATTACCTCTCCCTGGTTTACCTCAAAGGATATGCCCTTTATTGCCCGGATGACACCGTAGTAAACTTCTATGTTTTTAACCTCTAACATTGCCATAATTATTCACCTATGTATGCCTTGATGACCTCGGGATTATTAAGTACCTCGGAGGTCTCACCTGCTGCCAAAACCTCGCCGAAATTAAGAACCGTAAGTCTCTCACAGATGCCTCCCACCAGCTTCATATCATGCTCGATAAGGAGGATGGTCATGTCAAACTCGTCCCTTAAGAACCTGATGGTCTCCATGAGCTCACCTGTCTCCTTGGGGTTCATACCCGCTGCCGGCTCATCCAAAAGTAAAAGCTTGGGCTCCGTGGCCAGAGCTCTGGCGATCTCAAGCTTTCTCTGCTTTCCGTAGGGCAGGTTGGCAGAAAGCACCTCTGCCTCCCCATCAAGGTCAAAGACCTTTAACAGCTCCATGGCTCTTTCGTCCATCTCGCGCTCTACTCTTTTGTATCTGGGAGTCCTGAATACTCCGTCTATGGTAGAGTATTTATAGTGATTGTGCAGGCCGATCTTTACGTTGTCAAGTACAGTCTGCTCTTTAAAAAGCCTGATATTCTGGAAAGTACGGGCTATACCGGTCTGGTTGACCTCGATATTGCTCTTACCTGTGATGTCCACCCCATCTATCACTATGGATCCGTCGGAGGGCTTGTACACTCCGGTAAGCATATTAAAAACCGTAGTCTTGCCGGCACCGTTGGGCCCGATAAGTCCGTAAAGCTCGTTTTTTTCTATCTCAACGGAAAACTTATCCACCGCACGAAGTCCGCCAAAGGATATGCCGATGTTTTTAACACTAAGTAATGCCATGGCTATACCTCCCTCTTCGGTTTCTTTATCCTGGCCATGATCTGTTCCCTGAAGAAGATGGCGTCAGGTGCCCAGTTAAACAGCATCATTGCAATAAGCACGATGGCATAAATGAGCATACGGTAATCTGAAAGTCCGCGTAAAAGCTCGGGCAAAAGCGTCAGTATGCAGGCTGCCACCACAGAACCCCTGAAGCTTCCGATACCGCCTAATACTACAAATACCAGGATCATGATTGACATGTTGTAACCAAAGTTTTTGGGAAGAGCCGTAAGGGTGGACAGATTATGTGCATAAAGCACTCCCGCCGCTCCCGCAATGGCTGTGGAAACAGTAAAGCCCAAAAGCTTGTATTTTTTGACATTGATACCAACGGACTCCGCTGCTATCTGGTTGTCCCTTATGGACATGATGGCACGGCCCGTGCGGGAGTCTGTAAGGTTGTACACCACAAAAAGCGCCACAAGCACCAGTATGACTCCGATGGTAAAATTACTGCTGTGGGGTGTCCCTGTAATACCCTGGGCACCGTTTATATAGGTAACTCCACCCGGTTCAAGTCCCAGCTCAGCCTGGCTGTTTATGGAAACATGCCAGCCGTTGGAATCCTTTCCCACATAGAGTACATTTATCACATTTTTTATGATCTCACCGAAGGCGAGAGTAACTATGGCAAGATAGTCGCCGTTTAGTCTCAGTACCGGAATGGCGATCAGAAAACCGAAAAGCGCCGCACAGCCCGTACCGATAATTAAGGCCAAAAGGAATCTTACCCCATCATTTTGTATGATGTCTGCCGTAGTAACGGAGAAAAATGCACCGGTAAATGCTCCTATGCACATGAAGCCCGCATGTCCAAGAGACAGCTCGCCTAAATATCCGACGCACAGATTAAGGCCTACAGCACAAAGGGAATAGGTGCAAAGAGGAACTAAAAGTCCCTGCAAAAGAGAGGACACATTGCCTGTCAAAAGGAATATCTCCACAATGACATATGCCGCTATAACAATTAAAAATGTTGTAATCTTGTTTTTAAGCTTTTTACTCTTCATGGCCGCCACCTACACTTTCTCAAAGATAGGCTTGCCCAGAATACCCGTGGGCTTGACCAGAAGTACGATGATAAGCACTGCAAAAACTATGGCATCGGAAAGCTGTGAAGAGATATAGGCACGACCTAAAATCTCGATAACTCCCAAAAGGATGCCTCCCACCAGTGCTCCGGGTATGGATCCGATACCGCCGAATACCGCAGCTGTAAAGGCCTTGATACCGGGCATGGCTCCCGTATATGGTGTCAGCGTGGGATACGCCGAACATAGCAGGATACCGGCTATTGCCGCAAGTCCCGAACCTATGGCAAAGGTAAGGGCTATGGTACCGTTGACATTGACACCCATAAGCTGTGCTGCGTCCTTGTCCTCGGAAACCGCAAGCATGGCCTGACCTGCCTTTGTCTTTTTTATAAAGACCATAAGCACACCCATGATCACCAGACACAAAACTATGGTGATGACGGTGATGCCGGTAATAGTAAGCTCTCCCCCCGCAAGCTTAAGCGGAGGGACAGCTATCATTGAAACATAAGAAACGGGGTTGGCCCCAAATACCAGAAGAGCTACATTCTGCAAGAGATAACTGACGCCGATGGCGGTAATGAGCACTGCAAGAGGTGAAACCGCTTTTCTGAGAGGCTTGTATGCCACCCTTTCTATGATCATTCCCAGAGCAGTACACACTACAATGGATATCACCACAGCAGGCACCGGACCGAGGCCCATCTGTGAAAAAGTCACAAATGAAATATAGCTGCCGATCATGATAACGTCACCATGCGCAAAATTCAGCATTTTAGCTATGCCGTATACCATGGTATAACCAAGGGCTATGATGGCATAGACGCTGCCGAGACTTATCCCGTTTATCAGATACATTATAAAACTCATCTGGTCTCCTTTTTAGTCGATTGAAACATATACACCGTTTTCGATAACAACACCCTTGGGCTCCTTGTTTACCTCACCGGTTGCTTCCCACTTCATGCCGCTGCCTGTAAGTCCGTCATAAGATACTGAAGGCATAGCACCCTTAAGTGCTGTACCGATCTCCTCAACGCTCATATCAGGTGTAACATTTGCTGCTTCAGCTGCTGCCTTGATGATATAGATAGCATCATAAGCATCTGCTGCAAACTGGTTGGGAGTCTCGCCGTACTCCTCGTTGTACTTCTTTACAAAGGCCTGTGTCTTTTCGTCGGCAGCATCTGCTGCGAAAGGTGTCAGAAGCATAACGCCCTCGGCAAGAGATGTGTCAAAGTTCTCAAGTGTAAGGATACCGTCCATTCCATCAACACCGAAGAAAGCGGGAGCAAAGCCCATATCCTTGGCCTGCTTTAATACGATAGCGGCCTGCTGATAGTAGAAGGGAAGGAACATAAGGTCAGCGCCTGCATCCTTTGCATCCTGAAGCTGTACGGAAAAGTCTGTGTTGGAATCAGCTGTGAAAGCGGACTCAGAGACGATCTCGAGACCAAGGCTTGCTGCCTCCTCCTTAAACTTTGCGTAAATGCCTGATGAATAAACATCAGAACTGTCATAGATGATACCGATCTTTGAGCCTAAGCCCTTGTCTGAGATATACTTTGCGGAAGCTGATCCCTGGTTGGGGTCTGTAAAGCATACCTGGAATACGTTGTCGTTTTTGATAACATCTGTGGATGAAGCAGAGGGTGTGATCTCAAACATACCATCTGCAGAAGTCTTGTCTGCTACTGCAATACAAGGTGTGGTGGTAACAGTTCCTGCAAGGATCTGCATACCCCAGTCCTTAAGTGAATTGTAAGCGTTTACAGACTTCTCTGCATCATGCTCATCATCCTCAAACTTGAGTGAAACCTGATATCCGTTGATACCGCCTGCTGCATTGATCTCATCAACAGCTATCTGCTCTGCGTTTCGTACTGCAGATCCGTAAATTGCTGCTGCACCGGTAACAGGTCCGATACCTCCGATCCTGAAGGTGTCGGCATCTGCTGTCTCACCGCCCTTGGATCCGGATCCGCCGCAGCCTGCAAAAAGACTGCATACCATTGTTGCTGCCAAAACAGCACTGATTACTCTTTTTTTCATCTCAACCTCCTCACTTGCCACTTACAAGTACTAAAAAACGAGACAATAGCATCCCCTCTTCGAACGCCATTGTCCGCAATTCTTTAGCATTTTAACACACTAAAGCGTGATGTGGCAAGGACAATTTGTATAATAATTCGGAGCTGTTTATTGTATTTTTGTGCATTTCGTATTATTATGATCCTTCGTCATAAAAGATTCTTCGCTTCGCTCAGAATGACAGGGCAAAGAACATTGCTTCAGTCTGGAATAACCGGGCAAAATCAATATCCGTATATTTCATATATCTCGTCGGTGTACACTCCATGTTCCTTATATATGATAAGAGGCTTTTCCACCATAAGCCTGGGTCGGCCTCCTCTGACCCCCTCTATAAGGACCATATTGGGCTCCTTATCCACGAAGGGATAGACTAACTGCATGCGCTTGGGTTCTATGCCGTGAGCACACATACTGACCATTATCTCCGCCAGCCTAAACGGTCGGTGAACATAAAAACACTTGCCACCCGGCACCAAAACCGCTGCCGTCTCGCGTATCAGGTCATCCAAGGTCATGGCCACCTCGTGCCGGGCCACCACCATGGGATCTGCATCATTCTTAAGGCCATGTCCCTCTATCATATAGGGAGGATTGCTTGTCACAACCTCAAAGCTTCCACGGCCGAAAATCTCTGAGGCCCGGCACATATCTCCGGTAACTATATCAATTTTTTCGGAAAGGCCGTTATATTCCACGCTGCGACGGGCCATATCGGCACTCTCCTCCATAAGCTCAAGTCCCGTAAGATGGGAAGCATCGGTTTTAGCCTCGAGCAAAATGGGGATGATCCCGGTGCCCGTGCCCATATCCAACACTCTGTCACCGGGGCGCACCCCGGCAAAGCCGCTTAAAAGCACGGCATCCATACCAAAACAGAATCTCTTTGGATCCTGTATGATCCCATATCCGTTACGCTGAAGGTCATCCAGCCTCTCACCGCTTTTGATGAGCTTATCCCTGTCTGTCAATTATCCTCCCCCGGGCAAAACGATATCCCGGCCTTTTTTGACCGGGATCCATAAGGTTACATCATCCCTTTTTTTGTGTGCGGCGACGCTTGCTGTAATAAGGTTTTTGCTTTCTTGTACTGTCAGCGCCCTTATCTTCACGGCTCTGATCGTTACGGTCCCATTTTTTGTCTTTATTGCCGTGGCTTGTGCCTTTATTCTTGTTGTTATGGCGCTCCCTTTTCTTTTCGCGTCCGCCTCTCTCCTCAAACTGCTCTTCGCCTTCCGCGACCTGTCTGTCCCGTCGGTTGCGCCTGAAATCCGTACGCCTGTCCTTGTGCTTGTCACGCCCCTCCGGCTTTTTCTCAACAGGCTCATCATCATGCTTCTTTTCAGGCATGCTCTCCTGATTGAAAAAGAAGTCCGCAGAATCAGGCTCCTGTGAGTTGGCCGTAGCAGGTCCCTCGTAGCCATCCTCCGATGCCTTGGGTCCCTGACCTCTAAAGCCCAGCTCATCCACGTGGTACTCCCGGATCTCCTTTTCGTCATTTTCCTCAAAAAGCACCTTCACCGTCTGCTTTAAGACATTGGTGTCTATAACCTGACCTTCGTCACCGGTCATGGTGGTTACACGCTCATTTTTCCTGGGAAGTTGTTTGTTGAGATATTCGTATGTTTCTTCTTCGTTTTTCAGGCAGCACATGAGTCTGCCGCATACGCCCGAAATCTTGGTGGGATTAAGGGACAGGCTCTGCTCCTTGGCCATCTTTATGGATACCGGTGCAAAGTCCGAAAGATACGACTTGCAGCAAAGCTCCCTGCCACAGATCCCTATGCCTCCCAAGATCCTTGTCTCGTCACGTACACCGATCTGACGAAGCTCTATACGGGTGTGGAAGGTGGAAGCAAGATCCTTTACCAGCTCCCTAAAGTCCACACGGTTGTCAGCGGTAAAGTAAAACAAAAGCTTGTTCCTGTCAAAGGAATACTCCGTCTGCACCAGCTTCATATCAAGCTCATGCTTTGCGATCTTTTCCTTACATATCTTAAATGCTTCCTTTTCCTTTTCAACGTTCTCCGAAAGCCTGTCCAGATCATCCTGGGTAGCCCGTCTGTCTATGCCCTTTAAAGGCTTCTTTATCTTTTCGTCAGAAACCTCGATCACCGGTATGGATACAGTACCTATCTCAACTCCGTAGACCGTCTCCACGATGACCTTTTCCCCGACATTGAATTCATCTTCACCGGGGTCAAAATAATAACTACGTCCCGCATTGCGGAAACGTATACCTACAACCTTTGTCATAAAATCTCCTTACTGTCCTGCTGCTGCGATGCGATGCATCAAAAGTGACAGCGCCAGGTCAGATGATATATTTGCATGCAAAAGATCCTTTGTATGCTCTATTCTGTCAATAAAAGTCTTGAGCTGGTCAAAGCTGTACAGGCTGCTTTCCCTCATTATCTCACGAAGCCTGTCGGTAAAATAGAGCCTCTTTGGATCGGCAATCGCCTTATATAATAACACATCTCGGTACCAAAGTAACATCAAATCCAAATATTCTCTCAGATCAAAGCCTGCTTCCGATGCATTTTTTTTGATACTGCCGGCCTTTTGACTGATCTCATAGGCCTTCATGCTGTCCAGATGGCTTACCAACGAAAAAACGTCATCCAGCATGGACTGAAATCTGTCACTGCCTGCCAAAGAAAGCGCCTTCCCTATATTGCCCTGGGCAAACTGCATTACGGATGTGGCGACATACTCGGGAAGCTCATATTCCCGCATCAAAAGATCCTTTATCCTGTCATCCTCCCCGGTCACCGGCTTTAGATCCAGTCTGATGCATCTGGACCTGATGGTAGGCAAAAGCCTCTCTGCATTTTCAGTCAAAAGCAAAAGCCTCACATACTCAGGAGGCTCCTCTATAGTCTTTAGGATGGCGTTTTGACATGATGGATTCAAAAGATCTGCATCCGGGATGACATAGACTTTGATCTCCCTGGAATAGGGTCTGATATAAACATCGGATACCAGCTTATCCCTGATGGTATCTATACCCGGGATCTTTTTATCATCCTCGGGCAGGATGTATATCACATCCGGATGGTTACGGCGACTGATCTTGCCGCACTCGGGACTCTCCTCACAGGCGTCCTCCCCGTGCTTCTCGCAAAAAAGCGTTTGGATAAAGGCCTGGGCCAGCATCCTTTTTCCCATGCCTTTCTCACCGTTTATGATGTAGGCATGAGAGACCTTGCCGCCTGAAATGGCCTTTTGCAAATGCTCCTTTATTTCATTTTGACCTATTATATCCTGAAATCTCATGTGGAAATATCCAAAAGCAGTCCCCGGATCTCGTCTACCCGACCCAGGATGTCCATATGGTCCTTTTCATCCGCTACCAGGGCGGAGGCCAGATCATCCAGGTTTTTATCCACCAGCTTTACCATGCCGTACACGCGATGGCGCCCGCGGCGATCCAGAAAGTTCTCTCTGGAAAACTTGTGGGAACGGTTGACCACCTCATTAACAAATTCCTTGACCAGGGAGCGGTATTTTTTCATATCCCTGATGTCCATATGTTCAGCCAG